>JAJRXO010000164.1 GCA_024276255.1 Chloroflexota bacterium
ATCGGCGAGGATGTCCCAGAACTCGCGACGGCTGACGGGATCAACACCATTGGTCGGCTCATCCAGCAGCAATACCTGGGGCTCATGGATCAGGGCGCAGGCCAGCGCCAGTTTTTTCTTCATTCCCCCCGAAAGGTGATCGGCTGCCCGACCCTTGAACTGTTCCAGACGGGCGAAATGAAGCAGGCGTTCGATGCGCTGCTGCCGCACCGCCCCGCGCACGCCAAAGATATCAGCAAAGAACTCCAGGTTTTCCAGCACTGACAGATCGCCATACAGGCTGAAGCGCTGGGGCATGTAACCCGTAAAGTGGCGCAGGCGTTCGGCCTGACGATGGATATCGTGGCCCAAAATGGCGGCACGACCGCCCGACGGGCGCAGCACCGCCGCCAGCATGCGCAGGGTGGTGGTCTTGCCGGCGCCGTCCGGCCCGATCAGGCCAAAGATCTCTCCCGTCTCGATTTGCAGGTCGAGCTCGTGCACGGCCCGGGTTTTGCCGAATGTACGGCTGAGTTGGCGGCATTCAATGGCGATCATGATTCAAACCACGCGCGTAAAGCTGCGCCAGGCGATGAAATTGGTGACTACGGCAAAGGCGGCGATGGCGCCCACATGGGGCAGGATGTTGCGCAGCGAGGCTCCGCGTAATGCCACGGCATGCATGGCGCTCATGAAATGCTGCAGGGCCGAGACCTCAGCCAGCCCCCGCATGATGGCGGGCATGTTTTCCACCGGCACCAGGTAGCCGCTGATTGTGACTTCGAGGATGGCGAAGAGGAACACCAACAGCACTGCCTGTTGCTGGCTCTGCGTCAGCACCGAGATCACCGTGCCCTGACCTACGATGGCGATGACAAAGATGATGGCCACTCCCAACAGCAGCGCGTAATCGCCGCGGATGGGGATGTGATAGCCGTAGGTCTGCACCAGCATGAGAAGGTTGAAATTGAAGATGCCCAGGAGGATGGCGGGCACGGCTTTGCCCAGGATGAGCTCCATCCGCCGCAGGGGAGTGATAACCAGCTGTTCCAGCGTGCCCAGCTCCTTTTCACGTACAAAACCGGTGGCGGCGATCACCAACACCACCTGATAGGTGATGAAGGCCAGGGTGGAGGGGATGGCGAACCACTGGAAATTGAGGGTGGGATTGAACAGGGACGCGGTTTCGATTTGCACACCGCCAAAATCGATGGGAATGGGCGGTACGAAGTAGCGCTTGGTGAGTTGGCCCACCACCCCCCGGATGACCGGGCCGGCATTGGAACCGATGAGGATATTGGTGCCGTCGCTTAGCACCTGCAATTGTGCCGGTTCAGGCTGGCTGCCGAAGAAGTGGCGTTGAAATCCGGGCGGGATGACAATGCCGATGTTGGCCTCGCCGCTATCCAGCAAGGCTTCCAGTTCCTGCCGCGAACGCGGGAAGAGCAGAGTGTGCATCTCCTCGGTGTTGTTGATGGCCGTGATCAACTCCCGGCTCAGCGTCGTTTGATCATAGTCGAGCACGGCCACCGGCAGTTCATACAGGCCTTTGGCTGTGTTCTGCGAGATAAGGATGAGCTGCAGGGTGGGGGCAAGGATGAGAAACAGGAGCAAAAAGCGATCGCGGCGGATCTGCAGGATTTCTTTCCAGGTGAGATTGATGATTTGGCGGATCATGAGGTTTTTGGCTGCGCGGCTGTTTGGTTAACCGACGCGTTTACGGAACGTGATGATGGTGAGGCTGATCGAGGACAATGCCATGACGAAAAGGGCGAAGGTGTTAAACCCCAGGGCATGCCAGTCGAGGCCTTTAAGGAAAATGCCGCGGCTGATGATGTTGAAATGGGTGGCCGGCAGGGAATACGAGACCAATCTTGCTGTGGGATCGATGGGTACGATGACGCCGGAAATGAAGAAGCTGGGCACCAGAAAGATCAGCAGCACGGCGCGCAGGGCTGTGCTCTGCGTGGAAATGAAACTGGCCAGGAATCCGCTGATACCCAGTGTGGCTGCCAGATACACCAATGTGAGAATGACCAGGGTCAGAAGATCGCCGCGCAGGGGAACCTTGAACCAGAACATGGCCACCGCAATCGCCAGCGCCGCCCCTACCAGGCCATAAACCAGATAGGGAATGAGTTTGCCCAGGACATATTCGCTGGCTCGTAGGGGGGTAGAAGCCAGGCTTTCGAAACTACCCAGCTCCTTTTCCCGGCTAAAGGCAAGGGCCATGGCCATGGAGGTGAGGATGAGCACGATAGAGACCAGGGCGGGCACGATGCTGTCGCTGGATTTGAGCTCGGGGTTGTACCACACCAGGGCGCGCACCTCCACAGGCTTGCGCTGGGCCTGCTGCTGGTATGGCGCTGCCCACGCCTGAATGCGCGAGGAGAGGATGGCCATCCGTGTGCTGGTGTTCATCGGGTCCGCGCCGTCGCCCAGGATCTGCAGGCTGGCCGTGTGACCGGCCACCAGCGTTTCTCCAAAGCCCGGCTGCAGGACGATCCCCAGGCTGATCTCGGC
>JAJRXO010000165.1 GCA_024276255.1 Chloroflexota bacterium
CCCCACCCCTGATCTGCTGCGGGCCAAGCCGTATTGTGAAAGCGGCGTGGAACAGGTTGCCGTGTGGGGTGTCCATTTCTGTGCTCCCGAAGGCTGGTCTGTGGAGGAACAGAGCACCCCGGAACGGGCCATGTTTTTGAGTACCACGACAGACAGCGGCGAGTTGGTGGTTTATGCCATCATCCGTCCCCATGCCATTCCCAATGCCCCGCTAAGCGTGGCCATTCGTTCGGCCAAGAGTAGCATGGTGGAAATGCTGGGCGGGCAGGTCCCCGGCGGCATTGCTGCGCCTGCGAGCTGGTCTCAGGCGCAGGCTACTGTGGTTTCCAAACAACAGGCGCAGAGTGCATCCGCAGAAACGACCTACGGCATGAGCGGCGTGCGGGCCACGGTGCGGGTGATTGTCTTCAACTACGAGGGGCAGCGCTGGTTGCTGATGATGATCGCTCCCACAGCCCAATGGCAGAGTTACGCCAATGGGCCCTTTCCCAGCGTCACGCGCAGCCTAACCGTCTTCTAGCGACACGATATGCAGCCGGCCAACGGCTGCCTGGGCCTGCGAGAGATCGATAGGCAGGGGCGACGTTGCGGCCGCGGCCGGGAAGCGTTGCTGAATCCAGCGGCGGGTGCTGCGCAGGGGGATCAGCAGCATCTGTGCAGGTTCGGGCAGTTGCAGCAGGCACCAGTCGGCCTGTGAGCGCCGCATGAGCGGGCTCCAGTAGAATCGTTCCGGCGTGTTGTGCCCCGCCGCTTCCAGGCGGAAGCTGGTCTGGTGTAATTGGCCCTCCTCATCCTGATATTGCCACAAGAATGTGACGCCCTGCTGGCGGGCATGGCGATCATCGCCCAGGTAGTGCAGACAGCGATGCCAGGGCTGTCGCCACAAAAAGCGCGCCACCCGCAGCACGAATGCCCGGTAGGAGTCGGGCGTATGGGAGATGGGCGCTGACCGGGGAAGAAAACGTCCCTCCTGCATGGCCCAGCGCCGCTGCCCGAAGTGATAGCACACGAGCGTGGCCCGGCTGCCCGGCCACAACACAAGAGGCGAGTCATCTGCCAGGTGGGGAGCGGTGCCCGCGGGCGGAGCAGGCGTGCGGCCGATATAGTTTACCAGCAGGGATTCGGCGCCGGGGCCGGCGATTACGCCACCGCCGGCCTCTACCAGCCGGGTGTCAGGCGCCAACGCCACTCGGTCGCTGCGACCAACCGCACGGATGCTATGCCCCTGGACCAATACCAGACCCTGCCGCAGCCATTTCTGGGGGCGGAGCACCGTGCAGTTGATGATAGCCAGCATGGACATAATGCCTGGCACATAGCCGATAGCGATATTGACATCAGGGCCGCAGGACGAGCTGGGCCCGGGTTACACTTTTTCTACTTTCACGGCACAGACTTTGTACTCCGGTATCTTGGCCTGCGGGTCCAGTGCCGGATTGGTCAGGAAATTGGCCGCGGATTCGGCAAAGTGGAACGTGGTAAAGATGAGGCCGGGCTCGACCCGGTCGGTTACCTGCGCCTTGGCCACGATCTCACCCCGGCGCGATGATACCTTCATGAGATCGCCGTCCTTGATCTGCGCTTTGCGGGCATCTTTGGGGTGGATCTCCACCAGGGCTTCCGGATACATGGCTTCCAGGCCCTGCGCCCGATGCGACATCTCGCCGCCATGCCAGTGATAGATGACCCGGCCTGTGGTGAGCATCAATGGGTAATCCTCGTCGGGCAGTTCGTTCGGTGGAACGTGATCCAGCGCCGCGAAGAGCCCCAGCCCGCGGCTGAATTTTTCCGTATGCAGGATGGGTGTACCCGGATGGTCGGAGTTGGGCACCGGCCATTGCGGCGTGTCGCCCGCTTCCAGCCGCTCCCAGGTGGCGCCGCCGTAGATGGGCGTGAGGGCGTTGATCTCTTCCAGGATGTCGCGCTCTGAACGATATTCCCAATCGCTGTAAGGTGCTTCCGGATCGAGCGTCACCGCGCCCAGGGCGATCAGGCGTTTGGCCAGTTGGGTGATGATCCACGTATCGTTTTTGGCCTCTCCGGGTGGGTCCACTGCCTTACGCACGCGTTGGATACGGCGTTCGGTGTTGGTGAACGTGCCCTCTTTTTCGGCAAAGCTGGCCGCGGGGAAGATCACGTCAGCAAACTGGGCGGTCTCGCTGAAGAAAAGTTCCTGTAAAACGATGAATTCTGTTTTACCCAGGGAATATCGCACATGATTGAGATCGGGATCACTGGTCATGGGGTTTTCGCCGATGATGTACAGGCAGTGCACCCGGCCTTCTTCGGCTGCTTGCAGCATTTCGGTGACGGTCAGACCAACCTGATCGGGCTGGGAGACTCCCCAGGCCTTTTCGAATTTGGCGCGTACCCGCGGATCCGTCACCTTTTGATAGCCCGGATACACATTGGGCAGACTGCCCATATCGCAGGCGCCCTGCACATTGTTCTGCCCGCGCAGCGGGTTCACGCCGCCCCCGCGCTTGCCCATATTGCCCAAGAGCATCTGCAGGTTGGCGCAACTCATCACGTTGGCTACGCCCGTGGTGTGCTGCGTGATGCCCATGGCATAGAGCAGGGTGCCGGGGCGGTTCTCCGCCATCATGCGGGCCGCCAGCTCGATGTCTGCGGCCGGCACGCCGGTGATTTCGCTGGTCACTTCA
>JAJRXO010000166.1 GCA_024276255.1 Chloroflexota bacterium
AAAATTGGGTATAAAAAAACAGGCTGCCATGACGGCAGCCTGCAGGTGTACAGCGTGAATAAGCGTGTGATCAGGCTTTGGCAGCCACGTCTTCGCTTTCCTCCGCGGTCGGTTCGCTTTCCTCGACCACGGTCTCTGCTTCCATCACGACCTCGCTGCTTTCCTCAGCAACTTCGGCTGTGACTTCTTCACTGACCTCAGCAACTGCTTCCTCGTTCACTTCTGCTTCTTCCATTGCCGCGGCCATAGCGGTGGGTTCCTAATCTACGTCTTCTTCAGCGGGTTCCCACTGAATCACGGCGTATTCTTCTTCGGCTACGCGGCGCAGGCTCAGGCCAATGCGACGACGATCAGGTTCGATCTTGATGATACGTAACGTGATGGTCTGGCCCTGCTGCACGACTTCCTTGGGATGCGTGATACGCTTGTCGGAGAGTTCGCTGATGTGAATCAGCCCTTCGATTTCGCCCTCGATGCGGGCAAAGGCGCCGAAGGACGTGAGACGAGTGACTTCTGCTTCAACCAGCTGGCCGATGGCGTATTTTTCGTGAATGACGGTCCAGGGTTCGGGCTGCAATTGACGCAGGCTGAGACCAATGCGACTGCGTTCGCGATCGACACTGATAACCTTGACCTCGACCTCATCCCCGATGTTCACGACTTCTTCGGGTTTCTGGACGCGGGACCAGGAGAGTTCGGAGAGATGGATGAGGCCATCGGCTCCGCCGAGATCAACAAAGGCACCGAAGGGAGCCAGGCTGCTGACCTTGCCTTTGCGTATATCCCCGATCTTTAACTCGCTCAGCAGTTTTTCTTTTTGCAGGCGTCGCCATTCGCGCATGGCCTGGCGTTCCGACAGGATGAGACGGTTGCGACTGCGATCAAGCTCGATGACCTTGAGTTGCAGTTTGACACCGACGAGATCGGCGAAGCGATCATCACTGTCTTCGTTTTTGTGGCCATTGTCGCTGACGAGTTGTGAGGCGGGCACAAACCCGCGGGCTTTGCCGATGTAGACAATCACCCCACCCTTGTTGTAGCCAGTGACTTCGCCTTCGAAAATCTCCTGCGATTCCAGAAGTTCGGCTGCGTGTTGCCAGTCGTATTCGGCCAGCGCACGCGAGAGCGAAAGAATGGCGTGGCCATCCCGGCTCATGGGTTTGACGACCTGCGTGAAAATGGTCTCGCCCAGGGCGAGTTTTTCACGGATCTCAGGATCTACGCGTTCCAGATCACGGTTGGGCACAATGCCCTCGGATTTGGAACCGATGTCCACCATGATGCCGTTGTCGTCGATACTGACGATGGTGCCTTCAATGATTTCCCCGGTTTCCAGTTCGTGGAAATTGAAGTGCTCATCGTTCAGCAACGCTTCCATCGGATGGACGAATTTCTCTGGTTGAGCTTCGCTAGCAGCTTCGGGTTGATTGGTTGTCTCTTCTGCGACCTCCTGATTAGGTAGTTCTTGGGTCGATTCAAGGTTATTCATGGATAAGAGCCTTCTCCTCCAAATGATATTGGCTCATAAGTATACCGCGGCCGCGAAAAATTCGCAAAAACAGGAGCTGCGAAAGGGGGGCAGGCGGGTTTTTCTTATGATACGTCGGGCAGGGCAGCGATGGCTTCGATTTCCACGAGGGCGCCCAAGGGCAGAGCAGCCACGGCCACGGTCGATCGGGCGGGTGGCGCTTCGCTAAAAACAGCGCCATAAATGGTGTTGACTGTCTGAAAATGCGCCATGTCGGTGAGATAGATGGTGGTTTTGATGATGTGATTCATGTCGGTTCCGGCGGCACGAAGCACGGCCTCCAGGTTTTGCAATATCTGGCGGGTTTGCGCTTCGAGGCCTGCTCGCAACTGGCCCGAAAGCGGCTCAATGCCGATCTGGCCGGCAGTGAACACGAGGGAACCGCTGCGCACAGCCTGCGAGTAGGGGCCCACGGCTGCCGGAGCGGCAGAGGTGCTGATGATTTCGCGTGTCATGGTAAACTCCTTATGATATAAAGTGATGGTTTGGTAAAGTGCTCCTTTCGAGATGGTTCTGTTGATGGGCATGGTAGGCCGGTAAACCAGGTAACTGGTAAATCAGGGAATCGAGGAATCGGGGACTCGGGAAGTAAGGCAACTGGGAGGGGGGCTGTCAGGCTGGCGATGAATTCTTGCTGAAATAGATGAATTCGTAGGGGCGCTGAATTTCATCGCAGAAGGCCTGGCGATCTGTGGGGACGGCAGCAGCGAATCGCTCTATGTCGTCATTGGGCGTGGGGCTCAGATCGGTGTGCTCCTGTAGCAGGGTGCGAATGTACTCGGCATAGCCGGGCACGTCGGTGGCAATGCGCAGAATTCCGCCCGGGCGCAGCAATATGCTGAGTATTTCGATAAAGGGGGGGACGAAGATGCGCCGGATCTGGTGTTTGGGTTTCCACCATGGATCGGGAAAGAGGATGTGGAAGGTCTGCACGCTTTGCGGCGGCAGCAAACGCGGCAGGTCGTAGCGGGCGTCGTCATCGCTGATCCAGATGTTTTCCAGGTTTTTCTGGCAGATGTGCTGGCGGATACGACGGGCGAGTTTACTCTTGACCTCGAAGGCCAGAAAGTGGGTGTGGGGATGGCGTTCCGCCCGGTCGAGGATGAAATTACCGCGACCGCTGCCTATTTCGATTTCCAGGGGGGCGGCCGTGACAAAGGCTTTTACCGATTCAATCACATCGGCAGTAGAGCCCAACAGTCGGAAAGCAGGGGGCTGCGTGAGCAGTGTAGGGTGTTTGGGAGGAGGTCGGCGGCTGGGATCCCCGCCAATCAATCCTTTGCCTTGTTCGTAGCGCTCCAGCGCCCGCTGCAGGCGCACGATATCGGTTTCAAATGTGTCGCGGCCAACACGATAGATTGGTTTGTGAGGAGGTCGCGCGGTGTTGCTCATAGCTACATCTTACCAAACGTGACAGGGTTTGATAAATTCAGACAGGCTATTTGTATGGGCAGTGCTTTTATTGGAGATTGCAGGGCCGGCCAAAAGTCGCAGCTGTTGATGGTCTCCCTGGCCACGGAGGTGATGAATAAGAAAGACGAATAATCCATGTCGCCGGATAGTTCCCTGCTGAATCTTGTGTACGTTCGACGGGCAACACTCGGGGGAGGGCCTTTCTGAGATAGCAGAGGGGCAGAAGAAAGTGTTTTCATCCCTCTTCTTTCTGGGCATTTTGTTTGAGATATTTTACATTTCTGTGGTACACTCAACCCGCGTTTTACTGTGCCACAAACTTCCACACCCGAAAATGCCTGTGCTATAATCGCAATTATGCATGCACGGCAGTGGCTGTCTGCCAAATGCAGCTTGTTGGCAGCGGCACAGCGAATGCCCGATTGATTGATTCATCATTCAGATCCCTGTTGCTTTCATAGGAGAAAGCTTTATGCTGCAACAATACGGCCTCATCGGTTTGCTCGCTCTGATTGCCATTGCTTTTCCTTTTGTGACTGTGGGGTTTACCTGGTTAATTCGCCCCAAACGCCCTGATCCCATTAAAAATTCTACCTATGAGTGTGGCCTGGAGACGATCGGTGATACGTGGGTGCAGTTCCGCGCCCAGTATTATCTGTTTGCCCTGATCTTTGTCGTCTTCGATATCGAGGCCATGTTCCTTTTCCCCTTCGCGGTTGCGTTTAATAGCGTGGGTCTGTTTGCCGTGATCGAGGCGATCCTCTTTATCGTCATGTTGGCGATGGGCCTGGTATACGCCTGGAAGAAAAAGGCGATGGAATGGCAATAAACGATCTCTGGACTGCTCCCTCTGGCGAGCAGTTTTGATCTGGAGGACGATCACAACGTAGCTTTTCCTCAATTCCTCTGCTTACGGAGAAGATTTCATGGATTTATCGAGTCTTGATTTACGGGCGATAGGCGCCTGGTTTCATAACCTGTTGATGGGCACCGGCATGTCGGCAATGCTGGTGCAATTCATTGAATCGCTGGTCGGCGCCCTGCTGCTCTTGATCTTCGGTCTCACGTTGGTCATCTTTCTGATCTGGCTAGAGCGGAAACTGGCCGGCCGTATTCAGGATCGTCTGGGGCCGAACCGGGTGGGGCCATATGGTCTGATGCAGACGATGGCCGATGCCCTGAAGCTGTTGACAAAAGAGGATGTGACCCCATTCGATGCTGACCGGGTGACCTACAATCTGGCACCGGCGCTGGCGGTATTCCATGTGATCATGGCGCTGGCGGTAATTCCCTTTGCCGATCAGGTCATTGCAGCCGACATCAATGTGGGTGTCCTGTACCTGATGGCGGTGGGGGCAATTGGCTCCATGGCTGCTTTGATGGCAGGCTGGGCATCGAACAATAAATATGCCCTTATTGGTGGTTTTCGTGTGGTAGCGCAATTGCTGAGCTACGAAATACCTTTGGTGCTGGCCATGCTCATCCCGGTGCTGGTGACGGGCACGATGCGCATGAACGGCCTGGCCAGAGCGCAGGGCGATTATCTGGGCCTGGGCTGGTTTGTGTGGACCTTGCCGCTGGCATTTATCATCTTTTTTATTGCCTCGCTGGCCGAAGTCGAACGGGCACCGTTCGATTTGCTGGAGGCGGAATCGGAGATCGTGGCCGGATACAATATCGAATATTCAGGTATGAAATTCGCCTGGTTTTTCCTGGCGTTTTTTATGAATAGCTGGGTGCTGGCGGCCATCGGGGCCACCATTTTCCTGGGTGGCTGGCAGGGGCCTTTCGTCGATCAAATCCCGGCCTTGGGGGTGATCTATTTCTTTGCCAAGTCCCTGTTCCTGTTTGTCGTGCAGGCCTGGGTGCGTACCACATTCCCCCGACTGCGTATCGATCAGATGATGAGTTTTTGCTGGAAGTTCCTGGTGCCGATGGCGTTGGTCCTGTTTGGGTTTGTGGCTATCATCCTCAAACTGCATCTGCCATCCCCATGGGAAGGGATTATCTTGCTACTCAGTAACGTGGCGATCCTGCTGGTGGGTTTGAGCTTTTTGGGCCGGTCCCAGCGCAAAGCGGTGTATGCCTCCAAGCGGGCTTTTACACCAACCATCCCGCGTATGTAATTCACTTTTGCCTTCATTCGTTTAAGGAAGAGACTTTATGGTACAACAAGTCGTTTTTATCCTGATAGCGATTTTCACTCTGGGCATGGCCCTGGGCACCGTGATATCGCGCAAACTTTTTCACGCCGCCCTGTTTCTGGTGGGCACCTTTGCCGGTGTCGCCATTCTTTATGTGCTGCTAGAAGCCGAGTTCCTGGCGGTCTCGCAGGTGATAGTGTACATCGGCGCTATCGCTACCCTGATCGTGTTTGCTATCATGCTTAGCCGTAGCATGATGGACAAGGAATCGGGCGCTGTGAACAAGCAGTGGTGGGCTGCTGCCGGCGGCTCAGTCCTGTTGTTCGCTGCTCTGGCCCTGCTGCTCAGCAAGGTGCCATTTGCGACGACGTCGGCGGCGGTCCCCGACGATACGATTGCCAAGATCGGCAGTCAATTCGTCGGCGTGTATGTTATTCCCTTTGAAGTTGTTTCGGTGTTGCTTTTGGTGGCGATGATCGGCGCCATTATGCTGGCACGCGAACGACACGGTTAATCATTATTAAGGAGGAATGTCGCCTGTGGCTATACCGTTGACCTGGTATTTAATCCTTGCTGCGGCACTGTTTTGCATCGGTTTTTATGGCGTGCTGGCACGCCGCAATGCCGTGCCTATCCTGATGGGCGTTGAGCTGATGCTCAATGCTGTGAACATCAATTTTCTGGCTTTCTGGCGCTATGTCCGACCGGAAGAACCGGTGGGGCAGGTTTTTGCCATCTTTGTATTGGCTGTGGCCGCGGCCGAAGCAGCCGTCGGCCTGGCTCTAATCATCTCCATTTATCGCACCCGCAAAACGATTAACGTCGATCGCATTGATTTGTTGAAAGGTTAATAGCCAATGCCGCATCCTCTGGCGGCGGGTTCTGAATCTTCTGAATCTTCATTTGCTCATGAATCGTCCATGCCCAAACAAACGTTTTCAGGTTCGTTAACGGATCAACTGCCTACCATGAATGAGATGGTAGTGGAGCGCATGGAAGATGGACGCTACTCCGGCGCCCTGCATTACGCAAATGAGTTCATGCAGGTCAGTCCCCGTATCGTGATATTCAGGACCTGCACCGGCAGCAGAGGCGAACACTTATTTTGAGCCTGTTCGGAGCTGCGATAGCGGTGGGTTTCAGTCGCTGGCTGGGATTCAGCCGCGATTGGCAAAGCCTGCTGTTTACGCTGATTGGTTTGCTGTTTGGCTTCTGGGCCGCCCTGTTTCTGTGGCGGCACAGCCGTTGAATTTCGATTTTGACTCGTTATTTTACTGACGCAACGCTCATCCTTCGAGGTCGTTCATGTCGGAATCCATTTTTAATCTCACGTGGTTGATACCACTCCCACCTCTCCTGGCTTTTTTTGCCATCATCCTGTTCACCAATCGCAACAAACGTCTGAGTTCCAATGTGGCGATCGGGGCAGTGGCGGTGAGCTGGATCCTGTCGTGGCTAGTGGCAATCACCTTTTTCGTCAAGCCCGAGCTGGTCGAGCATCCATTCGATGTGGTGGTTCCCTGGATACCGACGGCCACCACCACATTCAACATGGGCGTGGCGGTTGATGCTGTGACGGCTGGGATGCTGTTCATGGTGGGTTTTGTGCTCACGATGATCTTTGTCTACAGCTCCGGTTATATGACATTCCCCGGCCATCTTGATCCCAGCCTGAATACCGACGGCCTGGATCCGCGCTACAGCCGCTTTTTCGCCTACATCTCTCTGTTCGCCACCGGCATGCTGGGCCTGGTTGTGTCCAACAACCTGCTGATGCTTTTCATCTTCTGGGAGATCATGGGCCTGTGTTCCTATCTGCTGATCGGCTTCTGGTTTGAGAAGAAATATCCTGATCCCAAGCAGATTACTCCCAAGGAGGCCGGGCTCAAGGCATTCCTCACCACCCGTGTGGGCGATGTGCTGCTGATGATTGGCCTGATCTTCCTCTATATTCAGGCTGGCGATCTGAATTTCCAGACGGTATTTAGTGGCGACACTCTGCAGCGGATTGCCGAATCGACTGTGAACCTACCGTTTTTCGGCGAGGCATCGTGGGCGGTGGTGATCTCGGTGCTCATTTTCTTCGGCGCCATCGGCAAGTCGGCGCAGTTCCCGCTGCATGTGTGGCTGCCCGACGCCATGGAAGGCCCCACGCCGGTCTCGGCCCTGATCCATGCTGCCACCATGGTGTCGGCTGGTGTGTACCTGATCGTGCGTATGTCGCCGATCTTCGTGGCTGCCGGCCATGGTGAGAACGGGGCCATGACTTTTGTGGCTTTTATCGGCGCCTTTACAGCCCTGTTTGCGGCTACGATCGCCGTGGCCCAGAATGACATCAAGCGCGTACTGGCCTATTCCACGATCTCGCAGCTGGGCTATATGTTTGCTGCCCTGGGTATCGGCGCCTGGGTGGCCGCCATCTTCCATCTGCTGATGCACGCCTTTTTCAAAGCGCTGTTGTTCCTGGGCTCCGGCTCGGTGATTCATGGCGTGGAGCATGGGCATCACCATGCAAACGAGCACGGAGACCACGACAAGGGCTTTTTCGACGCCCAGGATATGTTGAATATGGGCGGTTTGCTCAAGCGGATGCCGCGCACCGGCTGGACGTTCATCATTGGCGGTGCAGCCCTGTCGGGATTCCCCCTGATCACGTCCGGTTTCTGGTCGAAGGATGAGATCCTGTCGGATGCCTGGGCCAATGGTCACGCCTTGGTGTTCTGGACCCTGGCGATCGCGGCGCTGTTGACTGCTTTCTACACCTTCCGGCAGATCTTCCTCACCTTCTTTGGTGAGCCCCGCAGCGAGGCGGCTGCACATGCACCGGAAAGCGTGCCGGCGATGACCGTGCCCCTGATGCTGCTGTCTGTGTTTGCCCTGGCTGGCGGCTGGGTGGGTATTCCCGAACACTTCCCCGGGCTGGGCGCCCTGCTCAATAACCCCATGGGCCGCCTGATGGGCGGGCAGGCCGAGTTTTACAAGCTGCATTACGAAACCCTGCCCTTTCATGTCTTCCCGGTGGCGGTTTCTATGACCGTGGCGTTGGGCGGCATTTTATTGGCGTGGCTGGTCTATGGCCGCAAGCCGCTCAAGGCCGGCGAGCCGGATCCTCTGCAGGTATGGCTGGGGCCTGTGCACACCGTATTGAAGAACAAATACTACTTTGACGAGTTCTATCACGCCACGGTGGTACGCTTTGCCCGTTGGTTCGCCGACCTGTGCTATTCGTTTGACGATCGCTGGTTTATCGATCCCATTGTGGATGGCGTGGGCCGCGTGGGACGCTGGGTGTCGAACGCGTTACGGCGCTTTATCGATGAACCCATTATCGACGGCGCTGTGAACGGCGCCGGCCTTGTCACGCAGGCTGCCGGCTCGGTGGTTCGTCTGCTGCAGACCGGTCAGGTGCAGAATTATCTGCTGGTCCTGTTGCTGACAGTGCTGGTTTTACTGGCAATGATTCAGTTTGTTTGAAGTTTCGGGGCCCCGCCCCTTCTCTGATCTCTTGACTCTTATCTCTTTCCAAACTCGTTCTTATCTCCATATCGCTCCGAGGAGGAGATTTCAATGGACTTTCTTCGTAATTAGGTTTTGACTCTGATCGTATTCCTGCCACTGGTAGGGAGCATCATTGTTATGCTGATGCCGAAAGAAGACACCAAACGGATTAAGCAGTTTTCTATTGTGTGGAGTTTTATCCCTCTGGTGCTCTCGGCCTGGCTGGCAATTGATTATTGGGTGCGCTTTTTGGCGCACGGCTCCGGTGAAATGGCCTATCAGGTCAACCTGAGCTGGATCCGGGCACTGGGCGTCAATTACCATATTGGCGCTGATGGCCTGAGCATACCCCTGATCTTTCTCACGGCATTGCTGACCTTCCTGGGGGTATACTACTCGGCCCGAGTCGTTCGCAAGCGGGTGAAAGAGTTCTTTGTGCTGTTCCTGTTCCTGTCCACGGGCATGTTCGGCGTGTTCGTTGCCCTCGATTTGATCCTGTTCTATGTGTTCTGGGAAATCGGTCTGGTACCCATGTACTTCATGATCGGCATCTGGGGGCAGGCCAAGGACCGGCCACAATATGCAGCCATCAAGTTCTTTCTCTACACCCTGGCTGGCTCGGTGTTCATGCTGCTGGCCATCATCGGCGTGTATCTGAGTACGGGCACCTTTGACATCCTGAAAGCGGCCGAAGTGGGTGTATGGACGAGCTGGCCGCTGGCAGCAACGCTGTCATTCTGGGCGTTCTTTGTGGCGTTCGCCATCAAGGTGCCGAGCTTCCCCTTCCACACCTGGCTGCCCGATGCTCACACGGCAGCCCCCACAGCCGGGTCGGTGATCTTGGCCGGTGTTTTGCTGAAACTGGGCGCTTACGGCATCTTGCGCATCCTCCTGCCCCTGTTCCCGCAGTCCTTCGCTCAATTCGGCTGGATTGTGGCCCTGCTGGGCGTGATAGGCATTGTATACGGAGCGTTTGTATCGCTGGCACAAACCGATTTGAAGCGACTGATCGCTTACTCATCGGTGAGCCACATGGGCTACGTGCTGCTGGGCATTGGCGCAACCGCGGTGGCGCTGAACATGCGCGGTCAAGAAGGCATGTTCAAGAACGCGACCATGGCCTTCAATGGTGCCAGTTTGCAGATGTTCATGCACGGTATTATCACAGGCGCTCTGTTCTTCCTGGTTGGTGTAATTTATGAGCGTGCGCATACCCGTGAGCTGGCCAAATTTGGCGGCCTGAGTGCGGTGGTGCCGGTGTTTTACGCCACGATGATGTTTGCCGGCTTTGCTTCGCTGGGCCTGCCGGGTCTGGCCGGTTTCTGGGCCGAGTTCTTCACGTTCCGGGGCGCCTTCGGTATCGTGCCGGTGCTGGCGATCATTGGCGTGATCGGTATCGTGATCACCGCTGCTTATATTCTGTTCCGCATCATCCAGAATGTATTCCTGGGTGAGTATGACCCCAAGAAATGGGATCACTGGACGACCGTGGATGGCGAGCCGGCCGACGGCCCCACCGACATGGCAACCTTCGAAAAAGTAACTCTGTGGCCGCTGGTGGCAGTGATGATCATCCTGGGTATATTCCCCAGCCTCGTTCTCAATTTCTTCAACCAAACTGCGGTGGACATCCTCTCCCGCCTCTTCTAATCATGCCAGGAGGGATGAACCTTGAACGCTTTTGAAATTATCCGTTGGCTTTCCCCAGAGCTGATCTTACTGATCACCGGTTTTGTGGTGCTCAGCGTCGACCTGGCGATGCGTCGTCGGGACGAAGGCCGTACGGCAGCCGTGATCGCCTTGATCGGCCTGGCGGTGGCATTGGTCATGTCTGTGTTGCTGGTTTTGAACAATCCGGCGACGATCGTGGCATCGACCTTTGCCGTGGATCCCTACGCCACCTTTTTCAAGGTGCTGGCGATCATAGGCGCGTCACTGGTCATTTTGTCGTCGATGCATTTCATGCGGGGCAAGAGCCTTTATCTGGGCGAGTATTATGCCTTGCTGGTGTTCGTGACCCTGGCCGTGAGCGTGGCTGTGAGCGCCACCAATTTGATGCTGGTGTACGTTGGTATTGAATTCCTCTCCATTACGTCTTACATTCTCACTGGTTTTTTGCGTAACAATCGTCGCTCTGAAGAGGCGGCCATCAAGTACTTTTTGTACGGGGCAAGCGCTGGCGCTGTGATGCTGTATGGCATCTCGCTGGTGTACGGGGCCACGGGTACAACCGATCTGGTTGCCGTGAGCGAATTGATGAAGACGACCGGTGGTGCCAATCATCTGCTGGGCATTGCCGCCATCGTGCTGTTGCTGGGCGGGTTCGGTTTCAAGGCCAGCCTGGTACCATTCCATCAATGGGCGCCCGACACCTACGATGGTGCGCCCACGCCTGTGACGGCATTTCTGGCCACAGTATCGAAGGCGGCGGGTTTTGCGGTCGCCGGGCGGGTGTTCATCATGGCTTTTCCCCACTTCACCACGGACTGGATGGCGATTATGGGCAGCCTGGCGATTCTGACCATGACGGTGGGAAACCTGACCGCCCTGAAACAGACCAGCGTCAAGCGCATGTTGGCCTATTCGTCCATCGCCCAGGCGGGTTATATCGTGCTTGGTCTGGCCGCATATAATCCGGATGGACAGACCTTTACGGGTCTGAACGGCTTGTTAATCTACCTTTTTGCCTACCTATTTACCAACATCGGCGCCTTTTTTGTGGTGCTGGCAGTGGAAAAACATGCCGGCTCCAGCGATTTCAGCACGTTTAAGGGGCTGGCCAAACGGGCGCCAGGCCTGGCTCTGCTGATGACGCTTTTCCTGCTGTCGCTGACTGGCATTCCGCCTACGGGCGGCTTCCTGGGTAAGTTCTATGTGTTCGCGGCTGTGGTAGATCGTGGTTTGCTGATTCTGGCGGCGATCGCAGCTGTGAATGCGGTAATCGCGGCGTTTTACTATTTGAATGTGATCCGCCTGATGTTCTTCCAGGAAAGCGAGGACGAACGCCCATTGACCGTGAGCGCGGGTTTGAATTTCTCGTTGGTATTGAGCGCCATTATGGTGCTGGCCATCGGCATTCTGGCGCAGCCTTTTATTACCTGGGCTGTGGATTCGGTACTGATGGTGAGTAAGCGCGGTTTTTAGAGCATAGAGTCGACTCCTCGGAATCTGGCGCCCGCACTTATCTGCGGGCGCTTGGGTTTACTCCAGATTTTTCGGGCGTTTTTTGTATTGTCGCGTGTCTGATTTTTCGTTTATAATGGGTCTCGCATCCCCGACGCTTTTTCTTCCCCGGAGGTCTTATGAATGATCGTGATGGTTGTTTGAGTGGCTTGATAAAGTTGGCGATCTTAACCTGGCTTTTTGATTTTTTGGAGGATAATTTTGGTTTTGGTCGCGGTTGCTCGATCAGCGGCTGTGGATGTGGTGTAGTTTTCCTGTGCCTGTTCATTATCCTGGCATGTAGCGTTCTGTTTGGCACGAACTGGGCATCGCTCAGCTTTTAGTTGATGACACATACGCTTGGCGAGCTGGCAGCAAGTTTAGGTCTGCCATGTGCTCAACCCCATATCGGTATTTCACAGGTGGTGGCAGACTCCCGGCAGGTGCGGCCGGGGGCGCTTTTTGTGGCTTATCGCGGCGTGCAGGTGGATGGCCACGACTTTATCGATAAGGCTGTGCGGGCTGGAGCGGTGGCCGTGGTGGGTGAACGGGCGCTGCACCTGGACGTACCCTATTTGCAAGTTGCGGATGCTCGCAAGGCATTGGGATTGCTGGCTGCGGCATGGCACGGCTGGCCCGGTCGACGATTGGGCGTTATAGG
>JAJRXO010000167.1 GCA_024276255.1 Chloroflexota bacterium
CACGGCCACGGTCTGTCCGGGTTGCACACTGAAGCTGATCTCATCCAGCACGGGATCAGCGTCGAAATACGAGAAACGCACGTCGCGAAATTCCACGGCCCCCTGCATGGTTGCAGCATAACCGGCGGCGTTTTCATCCAGATTGGTTTCAGCGTTGATCAATTCCAGAATACGCCGGGCAGCCGACAGGCCGGATGAAACCTGTGAGTAAGCAAACAACGACACGAAGGTGGGAAAGCCCAGCAATTGCAACAGGCCCATATAGGCGACGACATCCCCCACCGTGAGCAAGTTTTGGCGGTAAAGAAGTACCGCATGTAAAAAGCCGCCGGCATTGGCCAGGCCCAGCAGCAGCAGGGGGAGAAAGCGCGCTTCCACATCTCCCTGATGCACAAAAGCATCGCGGAAGGCTCGTGTGCGATCGGCAAAACGATTCACCTCAGCCGGTTCCTGGGCGGCCCCCTTGACGGTTTCAATGCCGTCGATGGCCTCCGCCAGGCGTTCGTTCATGAGGCCAAACGAGGCTCGCACGTGGCGGGTGATAGGTTGCAGCTCGTGCAGGTATTGTGCCAGGGCCGCGGCATAGAAAATGATATACAGAGCCGGCACCAGCATCAACGACGGGTGATAGCGCGGGGCCAGCAGCAATGGCATGAACAGAAAATTGGCCGATCCCACGACCAGATTGATGCCGGGATTGTACATGAGATTGATCTCGCGCACGTCATTGGTGGCGCGAGCCATGGTATCGCCCACCGGCTGTAAATGATGAAAGGTCATGCTCTTGCCCAGCAGGCTGGCATACAGTTCATCACGGATATCGCGTTCCATGCGCTGGCCGATGAGCTCGGCGCCGAAGTTGCGCCCCAACTGCAACAGGCTGCGCCCGACCTGGGTGGCCACGATCAGCAAAGCCGTGCGCATCAGGGTCGCCGTGCGCGGCGGCTGAGCCAGGATGTCGTTGAATGCCTGTCCCGTGAACACGGGGATTGCAGCCGCCAGAATAGCGTTGCTAAAGGCGCCAGCGAACATGACCAACCACAAATACCAGTGTCGTATACTGTGCGAGATCAGCCAGTGCGTGGCACTGCGGCGATTGGTTTTATAACGTCGCGGTAAAGTAAACTCAGCGGGGGAACTCAGGGCAGTCATAGCTGAATTCAACCACAAAGCCCCCGCCTTCGGCAAACCTGGCAGGGGAAATGTGCAATCTCAGTGAGGTCGGCTTGCCGAAGCATTGCGAAGTCGCAAGGTTATCGTTGACGCATTCCCAGATTTTGGAGATCGACCGCTGCCATCAGGCGGGGAACGGGCTCGCATCCCCATAAAGCCTGCGATGCACCCCCAGCGCAAGGGTGTAACCCATAAAAAATGGAAGCGGTTGGTCGCACCTGGGCCTTCGGCGCATCACGGCTGCACCGGGCGCTTATGTTGCGTGCGCTCTCCGCAACCGTGATGCGGAGAGGCCAAGCCTGCCCCAAACGCACCCACGGTAGCGAAACTCATGGCAACTGGGGCCGCCTTCGTGTATACTAATGTCTGGTACCCGACACTTTTCGGGATGTCTAACCATGCGCTGTCCTTCGCCGGATTGCCAGGCCGGCCTGCAAGGCTGAATCCGGCTGCCAAAGGCACCCAGGGCGGATGCGCCACCCGCTCAATGTCATAATCCATCTTTTAGCTCCCCCACACCTAAATACCATGATGAAAAGCGATTTTGAACCTCAAGCGGTTGTTGCCCCCCCGTCGTGGTCTGCCACCACGCGAATCGTGATCCTGACCTTTTCACTTCTGGCCGCGCTGTGGCTGGTGTGGTTGGCCCGGCCGTTCTGGTGGCTGCTGATCCTCTCTTCCATCATTGCCTATTTGTTGCAGCCTCTCATCGGCGGACTGACGCGTTTGAAAATCCCGCGGTCGATAGCAACCATCGTCGTAGTGTTGTTGGCTTTGGCGCTGGTACTCTCCATGCTGCTGATCCTGATCCCGTCGTTGCTGATCGATTTGCAGCCTGTGTCGTTTGATCTGGCGGGCTGGCTGAGTCAGACCGTGACGTGGATACAGGCCCTACCTCAGACATGGCCGGGTATCCAGATATTGGGCATGCAAATCGATTTTACACCTCTGTACAACCAGATCGTGGCTGGCCTCAGCTATGTGGATCTACTGGCGTGGCTGCCCACGCCCTCTGAATGGATCAACGTGTTAAATGAGACCGTTCGCAGCGCTAGCAGTGTGTTGGGCTTTGCTACCAATCTGGCGACTTCGGTGTTTGCGCTCACGATCGCCCTGCTGGTGGGCCTGATGTTGTTGCTTATTTTCACCATGTATCTGAGCAAGGACCTGCCTCATTTTTTCGAATCCGTCATCGCTCTGGCGCCAGAGCCTTATCAACCGGAATGGCGTGAGCTGTGGCGTCGCACCGGTGAGGTATGGCATGCGTTTTTCCGCGGTCAATTATTGCTGAGCCTGGTGGTGGGCTCGAGTGTGTGGCTGGGATTGCGTCTCATCGGCATGCCGGGCGCCTTGGTCATGGGGCTGATCGCCGGCATCCTGGAGATCCTGCCCAATATAGGCCCCATTCTGGCCCTGATCCCGGCCGTGATCGTGGCCCTGCTGGGCGGTTCCACCATCTATCCGGCTGTTCCTCATCTCACCGTGGTGCTGGCCGTGATTATCCTCTACACATTGATTCAGCAACTGGAGAACTACATTCTCGTGCCGCGCATTCTGGGCGAGAGCGTAGGCGTGCATCCGATATTTGTGCTGGCTGGTGTGCTGGTCTTTTCATTCCATTTTGGTGTGCTGGGCGCCTTTGTGGCAGCGCCCATTCTGGCCACATTACGCACCTGGGGCGAATATATCCATAAACGATTGTTGGGCGAATATCCGTACCCCGATTTGCTACCGCCTCCTGTCCCGGCCCCGCATCCTGCCCCCGCATCCCCTGTTCCTGCCCCTTCTCCGCCGGTCGATCAGCCCTCTAAACCTGCGCAACCCGATTCTGCCGCGGCCTCGCCGGCGCCCACGGTGAAATTGCAGCGCCCTTCGGCCACGCCCCCACCTCCACGGCCCAAAGGCCCAGCGCCAGAGTAGGGGGTAACTTGCCATTTTTTGACCCTTGATTTTTCAGGATCAGCCTGACATCGATGTACAATGAATTTACCCCAAAGCGAGCATAGCCATTCTATCTCGTTTCTCGCAAGGAAAATCTTATGAGCATATTTGAGGAATTACACAATCATCCTCTACAACAACTTGATCTCGGCCATTATTGCCGGGTCTCGGTACATGATAGCGTTCAGGACGTAGTGCAGCAAATGCAGGTGAGCAACAGCAATTGCGCGTTTGTCATGGACAACGATGCCCTGGTGGGTATTTTTACCGATCGGGACGTATTGCAAAAAGTTGCCACGCACAACGAACTGTGGTCACAGCCGGTTTCCAATGTAATGACGCCCGATCCGGTCGTGGCTCGTTCCGATTACAGCATTGCCACGGCCCTGAAGTTAATGGATGAACACCATGTGCGCAATCTGCCGGTGCTCACGCCGGAGGGCTCGGTTGCCGGTAATTTCACCCACCACGCCTTTATGCGTTATCTGGCCGATTACTTTCCCACCGATATCTATAATCGCCCCTCCGAAGCCCGACGTACAACGCGCCATCGTCACGGGGCTTAAAAGGTTCCATCTTTTGTCGGGCGGTGGTCGCCCGGCACCAGGAGAATATCTATGAATGCACCTACAATTAAGGAGTTGGATTCTGTTGTCATTCGCTTCGCTGGTGACTCGGGCGACGGCATGCAGCTTACCGGCACCCAGTTCACCAACACGGCCGCAATCATCGGCAACGACATCAGCACCCTCCCCGACTATCCCGCTGAAATCCGGGCACCGGCCGGCACCCTGGCCGGGGTCAGTGGCTTTCAGGTTCAACTTTCCGAGCACGATATCTGGACGCCCGGCGACGCCCCGGATGTGCTCATTGCCATGAATCCTGCCGCACTCAAGGTCAGCCTGCCCGATCTCGATGTCGGCGCCACGGTGATCGTTAACACCGATGCTTTTACCAAGAGCAATCTCAAAAAAGCCGGTTACGAGTCGAACCCGCTGGAAGACGATACGCTGGATAAATACACCGTTTACAAGGTGCCGATTACCACCCTCAATCGCGAAGCCGTCAAGGGGGTGGAGAGCCTGAGCTCCAAAGGCATCGACCGCAGCCAGAACTTCTTTGCCCTGGGGTTGGTCTACTGGCTGTATGATCGGCCGCTGGATAACACCATTGCCTGGGTGAAGACCAAATTCGCCCGCCGCCCCGAGGTAGTCGAGGCCAACGTGCGTGCTTTACAGGCTGGCTATCATTACGGCGATACCACGCGCGCATTCCAGACCCGCTATCATATTCGGGCTGCCTCATTGGAGCCCGGCACCTATCGCAAGGTGAGCGGTAACGAGGCCCTGGCTCTGGGCCTGGTGACAGCCGCCAAAAAAGCCAACAAAACCCTGTTCTACGCCGCATATCCTATTACCCCCGCCAGTGATATCCTGCATTCGTTGGCGCCGTTGCGCAACTATGATGTCATCACCTTCCAGGCTGAAGACGAGATCGCGGCCATGGGGGCCACAGTGGGGGCGGCATTTGGCGGCGTCATGGCGGTCACCGGCACCAGCGGCCCCGGTCTGGCTCTGAAAAGCGAAGCCCTCAACCTGGCCGTGATGCTGGAATTACCCATGGTGATCATCAACGTACAGCGCGGGGGTCCCAGCACGGGCCTGCCCACCAAGGTGGAACAATCCGATCTGTTGCAGGCCATGTTTGGTCGTAATGGTGAAAGCCCCATTCCCATCATTGCGCCGGCCACACCTGCCGATGCCTTTGACGTGGCCATTGAGGCCTACCGCCTGGCTGTGCGGGCCACCACGCCGGTCATGATCCTCAGCGATGGATATCTGGGCAACAGCGCTGAACCCTGGCGTATTCCTGATCCCGACAGTATTCCTCCCATTTTCATTGAACATCCCAGCGGCCCCAACAGCGACGATGGCAGCTTTCTACCCTACAAGCGCGATCCGCTCACCCTGAGCCGACCATGGGCCCTGCCCGGCACACCCGGCCTGGAGCACCGACTGGGAGGTCTGGAAAAATCACCGGAACGCGGCAATGTGTCGTATGCGCCGGAAGATCACCAGCGCATGACCGACGACCGGGCCGCCAAGGTGGCTCGGTTGGCCGATGTCATCCCCGAACAGGCGGTATATGGCCCCGAAGAGGGCGAGTTGCTCGTCGTCGGTTGGGGCAGCACCTATGGCGCCATTCATGCCGCTGTGGCGCAGGCGCTGGCCAAAGGTCAACCGGTGGCGCAGATCCACATTCGTTATATCAACCCCTTCCCGCGCAACCTGGGCTATATCCTGCAACGATATCGCCATGTGCTGGTGGCCGAAATGAACATGGGCCAGCTCAGCTTCCTGTTGCGCGGCCGTTACCTGCGCGACCTGCATACCCTGCACAAGGTTAAAGGTCGCCCCTTCAAGATCAGTGAAATCAGCCAAAAGATCGATGAGATCCTGGCAGGAGTGGCACAATGAGCACAGCAGACACCCTTCATCTGTCCCCCAAGGACTTCGCCTCCGATCAGACCTTACGCTGGTGTCCGGGTTGTGGCGACTACGCCATCATCTCACAGGTGCAGAAAACCCTGCCCAAGCTCGGTATTCCCAAGGAAAACATCGTCTTCATTTCCGGCATCGGATGCTCCAGCCGTTTTCCCTACTACATGAACACCTACGGTATTCACAGCATTCACGGTCGTGCCCCCACGCTGGCGACGGGCCTGAAACTGGCCAATCCCGAGCTGAGCGTGTGGGTGATTACCGGGGATGGCGACGGGCTTTCGATTGGCGGCAATCATCTCATCCATGCCTGCCGTCGTAACGTTGATCTCAATATCATCCTCTTTAACAACCGCATTTACGGCCTCACCAAGGGCCAGTATTCCCCCACTTCGCCGCAGGGCACACGCACCAAATCGTCGCCCATGGGCAGTCTGGAACAGCCCATCAATCCCCTCTCGCTGGTCCTGGCATCCGAAGCGACCTTCATCGCCCGTACGGTTGATGTCATTACCAAGCACATGGGTAACATCTTCGAAAGAGCGGCCCATCACAAGGGTGTCTCCTTTGTGGAAGTGTTCCAGAATTGCATTATCTTCAACAACGGCGCCTGGCAGCCTTACAGCGACAGGAAGCTGCGTTCTGACAACGATCTCTTCCTCGAACACGGTAAACCCATGATCTTCGGCATGAATGATGATAAAGGCATCATCATGGGGAAATCTGGCTTCGAGGTGGTCGAACTGGGCGATGAATACTCCGAAGACGATCTGGTCGTTCATGACGTCACCTCCGTGAGCCAGGCCTGGATGTTGAGCCGGCTCACCCATCCAATGCCCATCGGTGTGATCCTGGATGTGCAGCGCACCCCTTATGAGGTGGCTGCCTGGGCTCAGGTGGAGGAAGCCAAGCTGCAAAAAGGTGAAGGTGATCTGAACACACTTTTCCATGCCGCCGACACCTGGCAGATTCAGCCCCAGGGTGAAGAGGTCGCTGTGCCGCAGATGACCGTGCAGGCCACCATGCCGCACAACCTGGATGAAGCTTATATGGATGAAATGCTGTTGGATCTGAGCAAGAGTGAGCTTGACGAGCGCCTGAGCGGCATGACCATCGCCGATCTCAAACCCAGCGCCCCCATCCTCGTCGCCGATAGCGCCCGCCTTGACCACGCCATCCAGCTCATGCAGCAACACAACATCGGCTGCCTGCTGGTCACCAATGTTGATGGACATCTGGACGGCATTTTCACCGAGTATGACGTGAGCAAGCGGGTGGTCGGACAGGACATAGATTTGCACACCAGCACCGTCAACGACTTTATGACGAAGGATCCTGCCACGATGACGCTGGATGCGCCCGTGATCGAAGCCCTGCACCTTATCTCCACCTACGGTTTTCGCCACATACCGGTGGTCGATGAACACGATTTGCCGCTGGGCATCTTCTCTGTGCGCGACATCATTCACTTCCTGGCGACCGTGCTCTGACACGCCCCACGCTAGCCTCACACTCAGCCCTCCTCGCATCCACCCGGTCGAGGAGGGCTGTTTTTTCAGCTGGTCCGGTTCAGGCTTTATCCGGTAACGTTATGAACTGAATACGATTGCTTTCTGTGTCATACAGCGCCCAGGTGGGATCATGATCTTTGCCCATGATCTCACCCGGATTGAGCAGATGTGTAGCGCCCAGCGTTTCATGGTGACGGGTATGATCATGGCCATAACAGACCACATCGAATTGGCCTGATTGGGCAATGCGCCGGGCAGGGCGAGGATAATGGATCATGGCAATGCGGCGGCCGTCGATTTCCAGCTCGGCATAGGGGCCGTGATGGGTCACACGCTCAAACTGCGATCCCACCATCTGCAACAGGCGTCCATCGCCGTCGTTATTGCCGAAAACCATGTGCACGTCACCGCTGAATGCATTGGCGATTTGCTTGATCATGAAGGGTGCGCACAGATCGCCACAGTGCAGCAGTACCTCGCAGCCCTGCGCCTGCACCTGAGCCAGAGCCCGCTCCATGTTCCACATATGATCGTGACTGTCTGAGAAAATGGCCACGCGGGTCATATTTCAATTGCCTCCCAGTAGACTACCCAGATCGATGTTCATGCCGCCACTGGGTCCCCCTTTGCCGCCGCTGCGCCGCGGCAGATACTGGAAGACCTTGTTGGCCAGCTTCATCAGAGGCATGGTTTGTAGCCACACCTTGCCGGGGCCGCGCAGCGTGGCCAGGAACAGCCCTTCGCCTCCCAGCAGGATATTCTTGAAGCCGCGCACCATGGAGACATTGAACTCCACGGTGGGTTCAAACATGGCCACATGCCCGGTATCCACCTTCAGCACCTGGCCTGCCTTCAGTTCGTAAGCCACGATTTCGCCATCGATTTCTAAAAAAGCGTCGCCGGGGCCGGTGAGGCGTTGCAAAACAAAGCCCTCGCCGCCAAAAAAGCCCGCGCCCAGCCGCTTGCTGAGATGAATATCGAGATCCACCGATTTCTCGGCGCACATAAAAGCATCCTTCTGTACGATAACAGATTCCCCATCAGTCAGATGTAAATCCACGATTTTGCCGGGAAACTCTGAGGCAAATGCGACGATGCCCGTGCCGCTGGGTACCGAATAGTCGGTGATGAAGAGGGACTCACCGGCGATAGCCCGTTTGAACATCCGTCCCAATCCTCCGCCCGTATTGGTGTCCATATCCACGTTGCCACTCATCCAGCTCATCCCCCCCGATTCCGAATAGACCACAACGCCCGACGTGAGTTCGATGGTGACCACAGGCATCGTTGTGCCACTGATCTTGTACTTCAGGGCCATGAGTTTTCTCCTTGGTGTATGATGAGGTGTGGACCGGGATCATTCCGTGGTCGGCACACCCAAAAGATAGATCATTAGCGCCTCATTTCCACATCGCAGTCAAGGCCGGGGTGGAAGTGCTACACCGCGAGCCCATTTGATATATCTGAGGCTGTCGAAGATCATAGCAATAATTCGCGTTCTGTGCAATAATTGTATTCATGATACGCCTTGCATCAACGAAGATGCGGTCCTCCAACCCTCCCTGAGGAATGACTGCCCTTCGTCACCTGTGATGAAGGGTTCTTGCGCGCCTGCTGTGGGGGATGCTGTATCTATCAACCTTTGTTTTTCATATCATCCCATACCACGAGGTAGTACTATGGCTGTTAGTGGAACTGTTGTAATAGCCGTCGATCGGTGTAAAGGCTGCGAATTATGCGTGCATGCCTGCCCCCAACACGTTTTACGTCTGGATGAGGGCTATAACGCTCGCGGTTACCATCCGGTTGTACTCGACGAATCCGAAAAGCATTGTACCGGATGCTCGATTTGCGCGATTGTGTGTCCGGATGTCGTTTTCACTGTTTATCGACAGGCTCCCCAAAAACGAGCCCGAGCAGCCTGAAAGGAGGACATCATGGCAAAAGAACTCTGGAAAGGCAACGAAGCCCTGGCCGAGGCAGCGATCCGTGCCGGCGCCGAAGCCTATTTTGGATATCCCATCACACCTCAGACGGAATTACTGGAATACATGTCGCGGCGCATGCCCGAGCTGGGGCGGGTTTTCCTGCAGGCCGAGAGCGAGATCGGCGCCATCAACATGGTCTATGGCGCTGCCTGCGCGGGCGTGCGGGTGCTCTCCTCCTCCTCCTCGCCCGGCATCAGCCTGATGCAGGAGGGGCTCAGCTACATTGCCGCCAGTGAAGTACCTGCCGTGTTGGTCAATATCATGCGGGGCGGGCCCGGCCTGGGCAATATTCAGCCCTCGCAGGGTGATTATTTCCAGATGGTTAAATCCTCCGGCCATGGCGATTATCACGCCATTGTGTTGGCCCCCTCCACCCTGCAGGAAGCAGTTGATCTCATGCAGATCACCTTCGAGCTGGCGTTCAAATACCGTCACATTGTCACATTGATCGGAGATGGCACCCTGGGTCAGATGATGGAACCGGTGGAGATGCCGCCCTTCAAGGAGTGGCCCGAGGAACGCCCCGCCTGGGCCCTGACCGGTGCCAAAGATCGTCCTCCCAACCGCATTTCTTCCCTCTATCTTGGCGCCGAAAGGCTGGAAGCCCTGAACCTGCGCCTGCAACGGAAGCTGGATGAAATCCGCCAGAACGAAGTACGCTACGAGACCATGATGACCGACGATGCCGAATACCTCATCGTCGCCTTTGGCACCGTGGGCCGCATCGCCCAATCCGCGGTGCGCAAGGCACGTGCTGCCGGCCTCAAGGTTGGTTTGTTCCGACCCATTACCCTGTGCCCCTACCCTGAGCAGCAATTGGAAGCCCTTTCGCGACAGGTGAAAGGTATTCTGGTGACCGAGATGAACGCCGGGCAAATGCTGGAAGACGTGCGACGCATCAGCCGTGAACGCGTGCCGGTGCAGTTCGTGGGCCGCATGGGCGGTATGATCCCCCTGCCCGATGACATGCTGCCGGCCCTGCACAAACTCATCGAAACCGTCGAACATCCACAATCCAGCCCGGCTGCCGTGCTGGCCTGATTCTGTACATCATACGGGAGTGTGAGACCCATGACGATAGATACTATTCCCACCCAGATAACCCCTGCTACCCCAGATCTCAGCGGCATGCAGCTGGTGTATCAGGCCCCCGAAGCCCTGGCCGATACCCAGACCCACTACTGCCCCGGCTGCACCCACGGCATTATTCATCGCCTGATCGCCGAGGTGATCGATGAGCTGGGCGTGCGCGAACGCACCATTGGCGTAGCACCTGTTGGCTGCGCCGTCTTCGCTTATGAATATTTCAACTTCGACGGCACCGAGGCCGCGCATGGCCGCGCCCCGGCCATGGCCACCGGCATCAAGCGGGTCGCCCCCGATAAAATCGTGTTCACCTATCAGGGCGATGGCGATATCGCCTCCATCGGCGGCAACGAAATCCTGGCAGCCTGCGTTCGCGGCGAAAAAATCACCGTCATTTTCGTCAACAATGCCGTATATGGCATGACCGGCGGCCAGATGGCCCCGACCACGCCGCCAGGCATGGTGACCACATCTTCGCCCTTAGGCCGTGATGTCGAACTGCAGGGCTATCCCATCCATCTTACCGAGATGCTGGCCATGATGCCCGGGGTCGCCTATGCCGCCCGTCGCTCCATGCACTCGGTAGCCGAGATCAAACGCGCCAAAAAATCCATCCGCAAGGCTTTCGAGGCTCAACTGCAAGGATTGGGCCTGGGCATTGTGGAGATCTTGAGCGCCTGTCCCATCAATTGGCGTCTCGATCCCAGCAACGCCCTTGACTTCATCCGTCACACCATGTTGCCTGTTTACCCCCTGGGTGAATTCAAGGTGCACGAAGCCCTACAAAAACGTTAACATCATGCCTGGCGATGCTGTAGCGCCGTCAGCACATACAGGAGAAATAAGCATGGAACGATCAGTCGTGTTTTCCGGTTTTGGCGGACAGGGCGCCCTGTTCGCCGGGCAGTTACTTACGCATGCCGCGGCCGACGCCGGCAAGCATGTGACCTGGATTCCTTCCTATGGCCCCGAGATGCGCGGGGG
>JAJRXO010000168.1 GCA_024276255.1 Chloroflexota bacterium
ATCCCCCTGGACAATGTGATGGGGCACAAGGAATACCCCAACAACGTGACTTCGTGTCCCGGCCAGCAATGGCTGGTCGATCAGCGCTGGAAAGAGAAGCTGATCGCACGAATCCAGGCCCTGCAGGCCGGTGCTACCCCCATCACCGAGAAACCCATCGACCACTACGTGCTGTTCTGGCAGCATGACGACTCCTGGGCGCAACAGGACTGGCTGGGGGCCATTAACTACATCGCCCGCTTCCGGCCCACAACCGGCTTCTCGGTGGATGATGCTACGAACGCCCGCCGTGTTACAATCATCGGCGGCGTCGCCGGTGTCAGTCAGCAGGCCGAGGACCAGCTGCGGGCAGCCGGATGCCTGGTTGAACGGATCGCCGGTGAGGACTACGAAGCCACCAAGGCCCTGCTCGATCAGATGGCCGAATCCGGACGCCGTTTCCTCAATCTATAACCCTACCCTGGACAAGCCAGAACCAAAAGGCAAGGCCGGGAGATGGATCGAGAGGTAAACAAGTAGGCCGGTAAACCTGTAAACCTGTAAACCGGGCCTGAAAACGTCCCCTCGTCTCCCGTCTCCTGTCTCCTGTCTCCTGTCTCCCGTCTCCTGTCTCCTGTCTCCCGTCTCCTGTCTCCCGTCTCCTGTCTCCCGTCTTCCGTCTCCCGTCTTCCGTCTCCCGTCTTCCGTCTTCCGTCTCCCGTCTCCCGTCTTCCATCTCCCCCCTGCTCCGACGAATGTTTCAAGCTCAGGGGGCTATGATCTGACTAGCAAGCACCTATGAACGATCCCCTGCGCATTCGCCCGGCCGATGATTATGTCTTCCTGTTGGAGACGGACAACGGCAATCACTTTGAAGGTCCTATGGACCTGCTCCTGCACTTGATCGAGCGTGAGGAGCTACCCATCACGGCCATCAGCCTTACCCAGCTCACAACCCAATATATCGAACATCTGGCCAGCCTGGAGCAAACCCAGCCCGACGGTATTGCCGAATTTCTGGTCATGGCCGCCCGCCTGCTCTACATCAAGTCGCGAGCCCTGTTGCCGGCGGAAGCCGACGATAGCGACGAGGATGAGGAAGAAGATCCGGCGGAAGCCCTGGCCCGGCAATTGCGGGAATACAAGCTTTTCAAGGAGCGGGCGCAACTGCTGCGGGAAATGGAAGCGGCCGGGCAGCGGGGCTATGTGCGGCTGGCACCACCCGCCACCCCGCAGATCCGTATGGAGCCGGGCAGCGCCGATGTACAGGCCCTGTTCGATGCCGTGCTGGAGGTGCTGAAAGATATCGACGCCCCCCCCGTGCCCGTGCATACGATGGCCCAGCTCAAGATCACCGTCGATGATCGCATGGCTGAGCTGCAAACGATGCTGCAGCGCCAACATCAGATCCGCTTTCGCCAGTTTGTTCACCAGGCCCGATCGCGAATCGAGGTGATCGTCAGCTTCATGGCTGTATTGGAGCTGATCAAGCTGAACGAAGTGCGGGTGCAGCAGGATGGGATGTTTGGCGATATTGTGATCGAGAAAATCGATGCAACCGCAAACCAGGAAGGATAATCTTCAAAGCAGACCGACGATGCGCACTGCGCATGCCCATCATGATGAAAATAATCTGCGCACAGACCATCTGTAGCCCGGAAAACCCGTAAACCGGAAAACCGGGATAGGGCAGCGTCGCCCCCAACCGTCCTGGTCTACTGATCTACGGGTCTTCTGGGCTACGGGTCACCACTGATACCAATCTGTGTCCTATTCCGTAAATAGAACGCTGATGCCGCTGATCGTCAGGATGCCGCTGATCAGAAAGATAGAAATCTGCGCAAATCAGCGTATATCAGCGTTATCTGCGTTCTCGTTCTCATCATTATCGGCGTGCAGCCGCTCATGGTGACTATTTCCAGAACAGAAATTATTCCTCGCTTTCCCCAGCATTGATCCATGTCCCCACGCATTTTGGTCGTTGACGATGACAAACAGATCGTGCGCCTGTTGCGATCTTATCTGGAAAAGGCCGGTTTCGAGGTGTTGGTTGCCTATGACGGTGATTTCGCCCTGCAGGAAATCCGTAGCCAGCGCCCTGACCTCGTTGTCCTGGATTTGATGTTGCCAGGCCGTGATGGCTGGGAGATCACGCGCATCGTGCGGACGGATGAACATCTGCGGGAAACGCCCATCATCATGCTGACGGCGCAAGTTGAAGATACCGACAAGATCGTGGGCCTGGAAATCGGCGCCGATGATTACATCCCCAAGCCATTCAATCCCCGCGAAGTGGTGGCGCGCATCCGGGCTGTGCTGCGCCGCGTGCAGGGTATCCCGACGCCAGCGCACATCCTGCAGGTGGGCGACCTGCGCTTGGATGCAGACCAGCATAGCTTCAGCTTTCGCGGCCAGCACATCGACCTCACCCCCACCGAATTCGCCCTGCTCCACCTGCTGATGCAGAATCCCGGCCGGGCCTTCACGCGCATGGAGATGATCGACAAGAGCCTGGGCTATGCCTACGAGGGCATGGAACGCACGGTTGACAGCCACATCAAGAACTTGCGTAAAAAGATCCCCCTGCAGGCCGGGCAACCGGGCTACATCGAAACCGTGTATGGCGTGGGTTACCGCCTGACAGGTGAACAATGAACAAGCTGTGGGTGCGCCTGAGCCTGGCCTTTGCCCTGATCTCGCTGGTGGGCCTGCTGGCGGCTGGCTGGCTGGCCAACCAGCGCGTGAGCAGCGGTTTTCGACAATACCTGGTGCACAGCCAGGCTGATGACACCCTATTGACGGCCCTGAGTGATTATTACGCCGGGCAGCAAAGCTGGCAGGGCGTGAGCCAGGTATTTGATAGTGCAGGCGGGCTGGGGCAGGGCAAACGCCGGGGCGCGCCCAAACGTATCCTGGCTGATGCCGATGGCACGGTTCAGTATGATGAAACCGGGCAATGGCAGCAGCTCAGCGCCAGGCAACGGGCCGAGGCGATCCCTATTCGCGTCGATGAAGAAACCGTGGGCTACCTGTACATGACAGCCGCCGGCACCGGGCAGGGAGCCCAGGAGCAAGCATTCTTGAATCTAATCTCCCGTTCTCTACTGCAGGCCAGCATCGTCGCTGCGGTCCTGGGCATCCTGTTAGGATTGGTGATCGCGCGCAGCGTGGCGGCGCCGCTCAATCGCCTGGCGCAGGCGGCGCGACGCATTTCGCAGGGTGATTTTGGCCAACGCCTGCAGGTGAACGGCACCGAAGAGGTG
>JAJRXO010000169.1 GCA_024276255.1 Chloroflexota bacterium
TCCCGAGTAGATCAGAATTTGCCCAATCCATGCCTTTTTGTTTATAATTAGCTGTTGTTCACAATTCATCACCCTCGCCCGACCGGGTGTTTCGCTCGTCGGGTATTTGTTTGCATATCAGTTGTTGGAGGAATAGGCCTTGGCTACTCATAAATCAGCACTTAAACGATATCGCCAGAGTTTGAAACGTCGTGCCCGTAATCGCGTGATTATCGGGGGTGTGCGCCGCGCCATTAAACGCACCCGCACCCTGGTGGAAGCCGGCGATCTGGAAGAAGCCCGCAAGGCTCTGGCCGTCGCCATCAGCCGTTTGGATCGGGCTGCCGAAAAGGGCGTGATCCACAAGAATACGGCTGCGCGCAAAAAATCGCGGCTGACTCGCCTGGTGAACCGGGCCGCTGCCGACAAGGCATAGGTTCTGGTAAATACGAGCTTAAACAAGCCGGGGGCCATCCCCGGCTTTTGCGCGTGTGCCGGGATTCCGGGGGGAGAGCGTAACGATCCGACGAGCGTGCGCCTTCATGCTCGCGATTGCTGCTCGAAAGTTGCATGGGAACAAAAGTTCTATTATGATGGGGGTGTTCGCCACATGCCATCGCGTTTTTGGGCGCTAACTATACAAGTATCATGATCCTGATTGCCATCAACTCAGCGAGCAATGACCGTTTGTAGCCCTGGAAACCCGTAGACCGCAAAACCGGGATGGGTGGCGCCACCCCTATCGGCCTGGTTTACTTATTTACCGGTATACCTATCCACGTGTATACCTTCCTCCCGGAGGTGACAGGCACTGATGAAGCAAAACGTACTCGACGCCAAAGCTGACGCTATCGAGGCATTGCTGCAGAGCCATCGCATTGAGGCCACCGTCACTGGCGGCACCGTCACCCCGCGCTTTGTGCGCTTTGACGTGCATGTGGGGGTGGGCACCCGCGTGCGCAAGGTGCTGGGCCTGCAAGAAGAACTTGCCCTGGTGCTGGGAGTCAGCGATGTACGGGTTTATCGGCAGCGAAAGAGCCTGCGGGTTGAGGTGCCGCGGTCGCGGCCGGGCGTGGTGAAGTTACCTGCTCTCTGCAAATCGCTGCCGCGCATCCCTCCTGCCAGCATGGTGTTGGGGGTTGACGACGAAGGTGTTCCCCTGCTCTTACATCTGCCCAGCCCCGACGTGGCCCATGTGTTGGTGGCTGGCGCCACCGGCTCGGGCAAGACAGCCCTGCTGCGCAGCATGATCCTCAGCCTGGCCATTTATCAGTCGCCTCGGGCCCTGCAATTTGCCCTCATCGATCCCAAAGGCCGGGGATTGGCGCCCTTTGCCCGTCTGCCGCATTTGCTTCAGCCCGTTGTCAGCGATGCCGAGGCCAGCATCGTACTGCTTGAACGCCTGGTGCGGGAAATGGAGCGCCGCGATCGCCAGCGGCGCCATCGTCCGCGGCTGGTGATCGTGATCGATGAGCTGGCCGATCTGCGCATGGTGGGGGGCGCAGCCGTGGAAAGGCTGCTCACGCGACTTACGCAGCGCGGCCGCGAGGCTGGCCTGCACGTGATCGTGGCCACGCAACGCCCGGCAGCCAGCGTGATGGGAGGGCTGGTCAAGGCCAATTTGCCAGTACGCCTGGTGGGGGCCGTGTCCAGCCCCGAAGATGCCAAGGTGGCGACCGGTATTGCCGGCAGTGGAGCCCATAAACTGCTGGGCCGCGGCGATTTCTTGCTGGTTTCTCGCGGCAAGATCATCCGATTCCAGGCAGCCTACATCCCCGAACGCCAGGCTCAACGCATGGTCCAGGGGCTGGCAGGGGGCACCAGGGCGCCAGCTCGCACGTTATCGTAAGGTGGCGCCTGCGTCCGGGTCGAAATCAGCCAGATTTCGGCCCGCAAAACGACGCCGCAAATCAATATCCCGCACCTCGAACCACAATATCGGATGCCCCTGGCAATAGGGATTGTGTTGCACCGCCGCCGTAAAGCTCTCGAACACCTCCGGGTACAGCGTTTCATTTGAGGATGCCCGCCATCCCCCCTGGTGGCGGAACACGCAGAGGACATGCGCAGAATACAGCAGGGGTTGTTCTGCAAACGAGTAGGGATCGAGGATGATCGTAACCAGGTAAATTGAGCGCTGACGGTGCAACAAAAACTCGAGATTGCAGGCGGTGAACAACGCCAGGCCATCGCAATCTTTTTCCATGATCCCCTGGCGACGAAATCGCTCCGCCATCACTTCCCGATTGAGGAATGTATCGAACGCACCTGCCAGGGGGTCGCTTTTCCAGCGCACCAGGTTGGGAAGCTCCTCGGCAAAATCATCCACCGTCTGCCAGCGAATGGGGTGGCTGGGCCAGGGCGCCTTGCGCCGAAACAGATTCACCAGCCGCGACCACGGCGCCTTGCCGCGGCCAAACCACAGGGCCAGCAGCCGCCAGTAAAGCTCCCGCAGCAGGCGGCGCGTGAATGGCTGGGGAGTGGCGGCTAACTGGCTGCGCATGTTTCTAGCTCAATTGCATTTGCCCGCGGAACCAGTCGATCGTGCGTTGCAATCCATCCTCGAGGGAGATGGAGGGCGTCCAGCCCAGGGCAGCGCGGGCCTTGCTGAGATCGGGGCGGCGCACCCGAGGATCATCTTTGGGCAGGGGGCGGAAGACAATCCCGGCCTTGTTGCCGGTGATCTCGTTGATCAGGCTGGCCAGCTCCAGCATGGTGGTTTCACGGTCGTTGCCGATGTTGACCGGCCCCGGTTCATCCGACATCAACAAGCGGTAAAAGCCTTCCACCTCGTCGCTGACAAAACAGAACGAACGGGTCTGTGTGCCATCACCATATACGGTCAGGGGTTCGCCGCGCAATGCCTGACTGACAAAATTGGGGATGACGCGGCCATCGTCCAGGCGCATGCGGGGACCATAGGTATTGAAAATACGTACGATGCGGGTGTCGAGTCCGTGGGCGCGGCGATAGGCCATTGTCATCGATTCGGCAAACCGTTTCGATTCATCGTACACCCCGCGGATGCCGATGGGATTCACGTTGCCCCAGTAACTTTCGGGCTGGGGATGTACCAGCGGATCGCCGTATACCTCGGATGTGGAGGCGAGTAGAAAGCGGGCCCCGTGGCCCAGGGCCAGTCCCAGGGCGTTGTGGGTGCCCAGGGAATTCACCTTGAGGATGGGAATCGGGATGTCCGGGAAATCTTTGGGGCTTGCCGGCGAAGCAAAATGCAACACGGCATCCACCTTGAATGGCACATGGATATGCAATGTGACATCGTGCTTGATGAATTGGAAGCGCGGATTACCGACATGATGAGCGATATTGTCATAATTGCCGGTGATCAGATTGTCCAGCACGGTGACTTCGTGCCCTTCGGACAGAAAACGATCGGTGAGATGCGAGCCGAGAAAGCCGGCGCCGCCGGTGATGAGTACGTGCATTGCGACCTTCTTTCAGGAATTGGTGCGTTATCAATGAGGTTTCAGCCCAGGGATCTCTCGCAAAGGGATAAGCCGCAATTCGCCTGTGCGCTTTGCGTTTCTGGCTGCCCTGGCGAGACAACTTCCTGGTTCCGGACCATGGCCCTGCATGCTGGCCGTGCGCCGGATGGTTTCTTGACGTGGTGGGAGAGCCGCCTCCATGGCAACCGTCTTCAGCATAGCAGGACATGGGCGTTGTGGCAAACGCGCGGTACCGCAGGGTGTGTCCCGGAATGTTGGCAAGTACGCCGCCCACCATATGAGACGCTATTACCGGGTAACGCCCAGCTAGAAAACAGCGCCGGGTGAATCTGGCTCGTTCGTGGTGGCGAAAGGAAAAGCCCACTTCATGGGGCGCAGTTGTGAAGCCGGGGGAGCTCATCCCCCGGCCGAGGTGGGTCACGATAACACTGAACTGGTCCAGGCTGTACACAAAGCAGAGCCTGAGCAATCCTGTCATATTATGGGGACGCACCTGTACCGCGAGTGTGTTCAGAAAGGCCAGGA
>JAJRXO010000170.1 GCA_024276255.1 Chloroflexota bacterium
GCCACCTTGCTTCTGGCAAATGTAGAACATGGAAAGCTGCAAGGGTGTCTTTGCGCCACCACCGTCACCACGATTTACTATCTTGTGACTAAAGTGGGGGGACGCGCTCTGGCAACTGAAGCAATTGAGAAACTGCTGCAGCTTTTCGAGATTGCAGCGGTCAACCGCAGCGTGTTGGAAGCCGCCTTGGCGGCGGACTTTTCAGATTTTGAGGATGCTGTCATCTACGCCGCGGCGCTTTCTGTAGATGCCCATGTGCTCGTCACCCGAGACCGAAAAGGTTTCAAATCGGCGCAATTGCCGATCCTGACTCCTCATGAACTGGCCGCTATGCTGCAGGCAATGGGATAGCGAAAAACGGGATTGGTCGTTTTCTCTCTTCACAGGGTGGCACAAAAACACGTGGCCAGGGTCAAGTCCGATTGGGATGCGGCCACGGCCACGTGGGTCGAGTCGTGAAGCGGCGTCAACTGGCAGACGCCGGGCGCGAAGGGCGCCAACGACCGCACCGAGCCGGTGGATAGTCTGTATGTGGACTATACCGACGTGGGAACGTGGCTGGAATTCGACGTGACCGAAATCGGCTCATCCGCCTGCATTTTGGTTAGCAGGCGTAGGGGTACCATGGTCGGCAAGAGCCCTGGCGTCTCAAGGACGGTTGCGACTGGAGGAGCCGGGGGGAGGGGTGGCGCGGTTGCAGGCGGCCAGCAACAAAGCCAGGGCCAGCAGCCACAAGAATGATAAACGGAACATCATTCGTTTCATGGATTCACGCCGCGAGGAGTGTACCGGGGATTGAGGATGGGCCTATTGTGCCCTAGCTCAGACAAGTGCGCAAAACCGAAGCTCTCAACGTATGAACCGGTTCCATCAATTCTCAGATTTTCGGTGCAAACATGATACAGATCAGCGACACCTCAACAAAACTCGCATACAATATAAAATGGCCGTGATTCAAAATGCATAGGAGCAAAACAAATGAAACGTAAAATGATCACCCTCGATGGGAATCAAGCTGCGGCATATGTCGCACACCATACGAATGAAGTGATTGCGATTTATCCCATTACACCCTCCTCACCGATGGGCGAATGGGCCGATCAGTGGAGTGTTCAGGGTAAAACCAATATCTGGGGGACGATTCCCCTGGTGCAGGAGATGCAGGCCGAAGGCGGCGCCGCCGGGGCAGTCCACGGCGCGTTGCAGACGGGGGCGCTGACCACCACCTTTACGGCCAGCCAGGGCCTGCTGCTGATGATCCCCAACATGTATAAGATCGCCGGCGAACTGACGAGCACCGTTTTTCATATCGCGGCCCGCTCGGTAGCCGCGCAGGCGCTGTCGATTTTCGGAGATCACAGCGACGTCATGGCGACCCGTTCCACCGGCTTTGCCATGCTGTTTGCCAATTCAGTGCAGGAAGTGATGGACTTTGCCCTGATCTCGCAGGCGGCGACGCTGGCGGCCCGTGTGCCTTTCCTGCACGTGTTCGACGGCTTCCGCACGTCGCACGAGATCAACAAGGTGGAAGAGCTGACCCTGGACGACATGCGGGCCATGCTCGATGATGAACTCATCCACGCCCATCGCGCCCGCGGCCTTTCGCCCGATCGTCCGTTTATTCGCGGCACGGCCCAGAATCCCGACGTATTCTTCCAGGCCCGCGAGCGCGTGAATCCCTACTATATCGCCACGCCGGGCATCGTGCAGGAAACCATGGATCGTTTTGCCAGCCTGACAGGCCGGCAGTACCATCTCTTCGACTACGTGGGCGCTCCCGATGCCGAGCGCGTAATCATGTTGATGGGTTCGGGCGCAGAAACCGCCGAGGAAACAGTCAACTATCTGGTAGAGCGAGGGGAAAAGATCGGCCTGATCAAAGTTCGGCTGTATCGCCCCTTCTCGGCCGAACATTTCCTGCAGGTACTGCCAGCAACGGTCAAGGTAATCGCCACGCTGGATCGTACCAAGGAGCCCGGCGCGGCCGGCGAGCCCCTGTACCAGGACGTAGTAACGACTGTGGCTGAGTCCGTGACGAATGGCACCGCCCACTTCAACGGCTTCCCCCGCGTGATCGGTGGTCGCTATGGCCTGTCGTCCAAGGAATTCACGCCGGCCATGGTGAAGGGCATCTTCGACGAGATGGCCAAAGAAACACCCAAGAATCATTTCACGGTGGGCATTGTCGACGATGTCACCCACACGAGCATCGAATATGATACCAGCTTCGTCATCGAACCCAAAGACGTGGTACGGGCCATGTTCTGGGGCCTGGGCTCGGATGGCACGGTGGGCGCCAACAAAAACTCCATCAAGATCATCGGCGAGGAAACCGATAATTATGCTCAGGGTTATTTCGTCTACGATTCCAAGAAATCAGGCGCCCGCACTATCTCGCACCTGCGCTTTGGCCCCCGCCCCATCCAGAGCACCTATCTCATCCAGAATGCCAACTTCGTGGCTGTGCATCAATTCGGTTTTCTGGAAAAGTACGACGTGCTGGCCAATATCGAAGAGGGCGGCATCCTGCTGTTGAACACGCCCTATGCCACGGACGAGGTCTGGGATCACCTGCCGCGGCCGGTACAGGAAACCATCCTTGCCAAGAAGCTACGCGTCTTTGTGATCGATGCCTACTCGGTGGCGAAAGAGACCGGCATGGGCATTCGTATCAATACCATCATGCAGACCTGCTTCTTTGCTATCAGCGGCGTGCTGCCCAAGGATGAAGCCATCACCAAGATCAAGGAAGCCATCAAGAAAACCTACAGCAAACGCGGCGACGTCGTGGTGCAAAAGAACTACGCGGCCGTGGATGCTGCCTTGGGCCATCTGCATGAACTGTCGATACCCAGTGAGATCACCAGCACCCATGAGCTGCCGCCCGTAGTGCCCCCCGAAGCACCGGAATTCGTCCAGAACGTGACCGCCGCCATTATTGCCGGTAAAGGCGACGCCCTCCCTGTCAGCGCCCTGCCCGCCGACGGTACCTATCCCAGCGGCACCACCCGTTGGGAGAAGCGTAATATCGCCCTGGAAGTGCCGGTGTGGGATCCGGAGATCTGCATTCAGTGTGGTAAATGCGTGCTGGTTTGTCCGCATGCGGTTATCCGCAGCAAGGTTGTCGATGAAAGCGATCTGGCAGATGCGCCGACGGGCTTTCTGTACACCGATGCCCGCTGGAAAGAGCTGGCCGGCAAGAAATACACCCTTCAGGTTGCGGTGGAAGATTGCACCGGCTGTACGCTCTGCGTCGAGATCTGCCCGGCCAAGGACAAATCGGAAGTGGGGCGCAAGGCCATCAATATGGAGCCGCAATTGCCGTTACGCGAAGAGGGCCGCAAGCACTGGGACTTCTTCCTGCAATTGCCCGAGTTATCCCGCCACGACAGCCTCAAGTTCAGCAATGTGAAGAATATTCAGTTGCTGGAGCCGTTGTTTGAATTCTCCGGGGCCTGCGCCGGCTGCGGCGAAACACCCTATATCAAGCTGATGACCCAGCTCTTCGGCGACCGGACGGTGGTGGCCAATGCCACGGGCTGTTCCAGCATTTACGGGGGCAACCTGCCCACGACGCCATGGGCCTTCAACAAGGACGGCCGCGGCCCGGCCTGGAGCAACTCACTGTTCGAGGATAACGCCGAATTCGGCATGGGCATGCGCCTGACCCTCGACAAACAGACTGAATATGCCCGAGAGCTGGTGCATCGCCTGCGTTCTGTCATTGGTGATGAGCTGGCCGATAAATTATTGAACACCGATCAGAGCAACGAAGCAGGCATCGACGCTCAACGCGGCCATGTGGCCGAACTCAAAAGCAAGCTGGCTGGGATGGACGATCCCACAGCCAAAGACCTGTTGAGTCTGGCCGATGTGCTGGTGAAACGCAGTGTGTGGATCGTCGGCGGTGACGGCTGGGCCTACGATATTGGCTATGGTGGGCTCGATCATGTATTGGCCAGCGGCCGCAACCTGAATGTGCTGGTGCTGGACACTGAAGTGTATTCCAACACGGGCGGTCAGGCATCAAAAGCTACGCCGTTGGCCGCGGCCGCCAAGTTTGCCATGAGCGGCAAGGGGATGCCCGCAAAGGACCTGGGAATGATGGCCATGAGCTATGGCTATGTGTATGTGGCTCAGGTGGCCATGGGCGCCAGTGATGCCCAGACTGTGAAGGCGTTCCTGGAAGCGGAATCATACGACGGCCCCTCCCTGATCATCGCCTACAGCCATTGTATCGCCCATGGCATTGACATGGCCAAGGGCCTGGAGCATCAGAAACTGGCCACGGAGACCGGGTTCTGGCCGCTGTACCGCTTCGATCCGCGACGGCGGGCCGCGGGCAAGAATCCCTTCCAGCTCGACTCACGTGCTCCCAAACGCCCCTTTGCCGATTTCGCCGTCAAGGAAGCGCGCTTCCGCATGGTGAGCCAGACCAATCCGACCCATGCCGAAGAATTGCTGGAGGAGGCCCAGAAAGCAGTGAACGATCGCTGGCAGCGCTACGCGACATTGGCGGCGCTGAAAGAATGGTAAAAAGCCCGTGCCGCCAGGACATTTTCTGGCGGCACTTCGTTCCCCAAGGAAAAGACCTATGGATCTGACAACTCGCTATCTCGGACTCGAACTGAAGCATCCTCTGGTGCCCTCAGCTTCACCGCTTTCCAATACGCTGGATGGCATCCGGCGCATGGAAGACGATAATGCGGCCGCCATCGTGATGTATTCGTTGTTCGAAGAACAGATCACCCACGAAAGCATGGAACTCGATCACTATCTGGCCATGGGCACAGACTCCTTTGGTGAAGCGCTGAGCTATTTCCCGAATTTCGAGCATTTCCACATCGGACCGGATCAATATCTGGAGTTGGTGCGAGCAGCCAAGGCGGCCGTTGATATCCCGCTAATCGCCAGTCTGAACGGCGTGTCGACCGGCGGCTGGATCCAGTACGCCCGCATGATCGAGGAAGCCGGCGCCGATGCACTGGAGCTAAACATCTACTACCTTCCTGCCGATCCGGCTATGACCGGAGCGGCGGTCGAAGAGATGTATCTCAACATCGTGCGCGACGTCAAGGCCAGCATCAGCATCCCTCTGGCAGTCAAACTCAGCCCTTACTTCAGCGCCATGGCCAATATGGCCTTCCGCCTCAGTGTAGCTGGTGCGGATGCTCTGGTGCTGTTCAATCGTTTCTATCAGCCTGATTTCGATCTGGAAAACCTGGAAGTAATACCGAATCTTCAACTAAGCACTCCCGTCGAGCTGCGCCTGCCGCTACGCTGGATTGCCATGTTGTATGGCCGGGTGGAAGTCGACTTCGCGCTCACATCCGGCGTGCATGGCCATCTGGATGTACTGAAAAGCCTCATGGCCGGGGCGAATGTGACGATGATGGCCTCGGAATTGTTACGGCACGGCACGCAGCGCATTCCTGCCATCCTGGCCGACCTGCAGAACTGGATGGAGGAGCACGAATACGAATCGGTGCAGCAGATGATCGGCAGCATGAGTCAGAAAAACGTGGCCGAACCGACCGCGTTTGAACGGGCGAATTATATGAAAGTGCTTGACTCGTGGCGCCCTGATCCTACTCAGGTGGGATGATCGAATCTCCTTGCAAACTTCGCTTTTCGGGACAATTTATGCTAAGCTAGATAAGGGTTGTGGGGCACTACAACCCTTATCTTACGTTCTGTTCCTTTTTCATCCTTACAGGAGGTATTCGTTTGGCTAAAAGAGCAAGAAGTTCAAAAAAGAAATCTGACAAGATCGAAGTCGAAGGCACCGTTATCGAAGCGCTGCCCAACACCATGTTCCGTGTACGCCTGGAAAACGGGCACGAAGTCCTGGCTCACATCTCCGGTAAAATGCGCATGTACTACATCCGTATCTTGCTGGGCGATCGCGTGCTGGTGGAACTTTCGCCTTACGATCTCACCCGCGGACGCATCATCTATCGTTTCCGCAACTAGGGCCGGACATACGCATCTGGCCAGAGGCATGCTATCCCTGCCGACCATTCGGCCGGGGCTGATAACCCCACTTTTATTACATACCGGCACAACAGCTTGTCAAATCCGCTGGTTTTTTGCATAATGCGCATGTTTGGCAGGCCATGAACCAACACGGGCGAATAGCTCAGTTGGCTAGAGCGCTTCCCTTACAAGGAAGAGGTCACAGGTTCGAGTCCTGTTTCGCCCACTTTTTGCCGCATGGCTGGCACAGCCGGCGGCTTTTTTCTTAGTGACGGGTCTACTGCGATGATAAATCCCTATCGGCAACTTCCCAGCCTTGATGCCCTGTTGCAGCAAGATGATCTCGCGCGATTGATTGATCGCTTTGGCCGAGTGGCGGTGCGCGATCATGCGCGCTCGGTGCTCGACGCAGTGCGAGCGCGGATTCAGCAGGGGGCAGAGGCGCCAGATGGGAATCGTCTGGTGTCTGAGATCAGGGAATCACTGGAACAGGAGCTGGCCCCCTCGTTACTGCCCCTGATCAACGCCACGGGCGTGGTGTTGCACACGAACCTTGGGCGAGCGCCGCTGTCGGCCGCAGCTATGCGGGCGATGACAGATGTCGCCCACGGTTACAGCAATCTGGAATATGATCTCAAGGAGGGGCGTCGCGGCAGTCGCTATGTGCACGCGGAGCAACTTTTGTGTCGTCTGACAGGAGCGGAAGCGGCTCTGGTGGTAAACAACAATGCGGCGGCCGTCACCCTGGTGTTGCGCACGCTTGCGGCCGACCGCGAGGTGGTCATCTCGCGGGGAGAGCTGGTGGAAATCGGCGGCGGCTTTCGCATTCCCGATATCCTGCGCCAGAGCGGCGCCCGCCTGGTGGAGGTGGGCACAACCAACCGTACCCGCCTGGACGATTATGCCCACGCTATCAACCCGCAGACGGCAGCACTGCTGAAGGTGCATCGTTCGAATTTCCGGTTGGTGGGCTTTACGGCTACGGTGGAAATCAGCGAACTGGCGGAGCTGGCGGCGCAACTGGAACCGCCCCTTGCCGTGCTGAATGATCTGGGCAGCGGCACCTTACTGGATAGCACTCAATTTGGCCTGGCCTACGAGCCCACGGTTCAGGATAGCGTGCTGGCCGGTGCCGATCTCACGATGTTCAGCGGCGACAAGCTGCTGGGCGGTCCGCAGGCCGGTATTATCGTGGGTCGCAAGACATGGATTGAACAACTGCGTCGTCAACCGCTGACACGGGCGCTGCGCGTGGACAAGACGACGTTGGCAGCCCTGCAGGCGACGCTTACGGCCTATATCCGCGGAACGGCCGCGGAGGAGATCCCGGTGTGGCGCATGATCAGCGCCACGGCGGAGGAGCTACGGAAACGTGCGCAGACCTGGGCAGCGGCATTGCGTGAAGCAGGTGTGGCAGCGGAAGTACGAACGGGTGAGAGCATGGTTGGTGGTGGTTCGTTGCCCGGTCAGACGCTGCCCACGACGTTGTTGGCCCTGCCGGCAGAACGGCCCCACCTTTTAGCGCAGCAGCTACGGCTGGCCCGGCCGGCTGTGGTACCCCGTATCGAAGACGACATGGTGCTGTTTGATCCGCGCACGGTGCTCGTCGAGCAGGAAGGGTTGATGCTGCAAACGTTGTTGAATACGCTTCGTCCGTAACCGCCAGACCTCGCAGGTCTCGGAGACCTGCGAGGTCTCCACACACGCCAACCCTCTTTTTCCCATGCACCTCATCCTTCACGGTCGTCTCATTCGTGGCGGCGCTGCCCGCGGCGAAGCTCTCGTCAGTCCCGAATCCATCGGCTTCCTGGGCGGCGTCGATCCCGATACCGGCATCATCCTCGATCCCAACCATCCCCTGCAGGGCCAGTCCATCGCCGGCAAGATCCTCGTCTTCCCCCACGGCAAAGGCTCCACCGTCGGCTCCTACACCATCCTGCGCCTGAAGGAAGCCGGCGCCGCACCCCTGGCGATGATCAACGCCAATTCCGAGGCCATCACGGCCGTAGGGGCCATCATCGCCGACATCCCCATGGTCGATCAGATCGACATCCACTTCATCCGCACCGGTGATCAGGTGCGCGTGGAGAATGAACGCGTGGAGATCACGCGGTCGGACGATCCAGCAGCAGCGACACAAGCTGGGAAAGATGGCTGATCTCGTAACGGATGGGCAGATCAGCTGGCCGCGGCTGCGCGAATAAATTCAGCCAACACGTATCCAGACCATAGGCAATCCCGCCCTTCATATCCGAGCTCAAACTGTCTCCGATCATCAGCACCTGTTCCCTGGGCGGCATGCCCATGCGGGCGAAGGCAATGTCGAAAATAGCCGGATCGGGCTTGGCCGCGCCCACCTCGTCGGAAATCACAATGTCGGCAAAATAGGAACGCAGGGGGAGGATCGCCCAGCGGCTGCGCTGCACCTCTCGCAGGCCATTGGTGATCAGCATCAGCCGGTAATGCGCGGCCAGC
>JAJRXO010000171.1 GCA_024276255.1 Chloroflexota bacterium
GCCCGTGATCCCAGCTCGGTGACGCCGGGCCAGGTATCGGTGGTAGAAAGCGGCGGCCGCATGGCTGCGTATTTTGTGCGCGAAGGAGAAGAAGACATCCACACCGAAACCGCCATCTACCAGCCGCTGGATGTGGATGTACAGGATTATGATTCGCTCAATCTGCGCCTGGATGTACGCCTGATCAGCCAGAGCCTGCCGGGCGGCGGCATCCAGTCCTCGGAATTCCCCCTTATGGTGCGCATCGACTTCATCGATATGAATGGAAATCCGCAATTCTGGACGCACGGCTTTTATGCCATCGATCCGGTGGCCAACTGGCCCATTCGTGACGGCGAGAAAATCCCCAACTTTGTGTGGTATGAATACGAATCACCTGATTTCCTGAACAGCGAAACCTTTCCCCGCCCGGCCAAGGTCACCCAGATCCGCGTTTATGCCAGCGGACACAACTATCGCAGTCAGGCCTCGGGTATCGAGCTGATCGCACGCTGAGTTGAAAAGAGGCACGCAGGCAGGCGCGTTCCCTTGAAGAACCGTAATCACAGAGCCAGGATATCGACCATGCGGCCAAAGCGGAAGTGATCGAGCAGGGTGTGCAGGCGGCGCTGCATCGATTGCCCCACATTGGTGTAGGTGATCAGGCGATCCTGCCAGCGCAACGGCAGCCGGGGAATGCCGGCATCCAGCTCCCAGGGATGGAAATACACCACGATGGGGCCCTGACGCAGGGCAGCACGCAGGCCCCGCAGGATGATGGGCAGGGGCAACACGCGCAGATAAAAACCGCCACACACGGGAAGGGTGAGGGGGCCCACTCGCCAGGCGGTCATGGGCCATTCCCACAGCGGCGCCGCTGCATCCATATCGACCAGATTGGCGGCGGGGCGATAGGGGCCGGCCGGGCAGCCGGGGACGCCGTAAAGGGGTGTGCGCACCGGAAAAACGCTCGAATCGTAACGATAACCAAATCGGGCCAGCACCGGCAGGGCCCAGGCAGTGGCCGGGTTCAGGCTGAAGGTGGGAGCACGAAAACCAACCACCTGTACGCCCGGTAGATGCCGGTTCATGGCAGCGGCAAATCCCTGCAATTCGGCGGCAAAGCTGTCGGCATCCAGCTCCCAGAGAGGACGGTGGCTGTAAGTGTGACAACCGATCTCATGCCCGCGGGCCGCGATCTCCTGAACCAGTGCAGGGTGGCGGTCGATGACCTCGCCCACCACAAAAAAGGTCGCCTGGATGTCCCGCGCAGCCAACAGATCGAGCAGGGGCGGCAGGACATGCAGCAACCGGTCATCCGCCCGGCTGCGATCGATATGGTCGCGCAGCAGCTCGGCATGCCAGTATGATTCGAGATCAATGGAGAGCGCGGCGCGAGGGATCATGATACGGGCCGTTTAGCGCCGACGCTGGTGCGGTAACGAAAGACAATAATGGCAATGGAAAGCAGCATCTTGGCGATGTAATAAAGCGCCTTCCACGAGCTGCCATGCATCGACTCGCCTGACAATCGCGGGTGCATGATGACCGGCACCTCGGCGATACGAAATCCTGCGTAATGCAGCATGATCAGGGTGTCGGCATCGGGATAATCGCTGGGATAATTCTCTTCCGCAAAAAAGGCCATCACTTCCCGGTTCATGGCCTGAAAACCCGAGGTGGCGTCGGTCACGGGCTGACGGATGATGCTGGCGGCAATGCCGGCAAACAAACGCATACCCAGCCGTCGCACCCACGAGGTGCGATAGGTCATGGTGCCGGTGAAACGCGAGCCAATGGCCAGATCGCATTCGCCTGCGCGCACGGCCTGCAACAGGGCCGGAGCCGAAGCCGGATCGTGCTGGCCGTCCGCGTCCATCATGATGCCGTAGGCATAGCCGCGCTGTGTGGCAAATCGAAAACCGGTCTGTATGGCGCCGCCATAACCCAGGTTGTGCGGCAGCCGCACGACAATGGCGCCCAGTTTGCGGGCCACGGCGCCTGTGTGATCAGACGAATGATCATCGACTACGAGGATGTCGGCATCTGGCACATAGCGCTGACATTGGGGCAACACATGGGGCAGGTTATCGGCCTCATTGTGCGCGGGAATGATGATGAGTGTTGATGTCATGGGTCAGGATGAAGATCGGGTTCTGGAGAATGTGCTGAAATCCAATGAGCCGATATCAGAGTCAGCCAGAGCTTTGGAGATCGTGAAATGGAATGTTGCACCGTGGCCATATTCGCTTTCCACCCAGATGCGGCCGCCGTGATGCTCCACGATATGGCGGCAAATGGTAAGTCCCAAACCGGTGCCCTTGTAAAGGCGATTCACACCGCCATCGATCTGATAAAATCGATCGAAAACCCGCTCCAGATTTCCCGGAGCGATGCCTATGCCCGTGTCGCTCACCGAAACGTGGATCTCGTCCGGTGTTTCGAAGGCGCGCAGGGTCACAGTGCCCTGGGCGGGAGTGAATTTGATGGCGTTGTCGACAAGATTGGTCACAACCTGTTCCAGCCGCCAGGGATCAGCGGAGATCGTGCTCAGGTTTTCCGGCGCCAGGTTGATGAGGGTGACCTCGGCGGCATCGGCCAGGGGGGTGAGTTTGTCGACGACGGCCTCGAGCACGACCGGAATATCGACCGGACTCAGGCGCAAGGCCACGCGTCCGGATTCGAGCCGCGAAAACTCCAGCAGGTCATCGATCATGCGCTGCAGGTGATTGGTTTGTTGCTTTACGGTTTCCAGGAAATCGCGCTGAATCTCGGTGACAGGGCCGGTTTTATCCATGAGAATGATGTCGACAAATCCTTTGATGGAATGCAGAGGCGTTTTCAGCTCATGCGAGACCACGGAGAGGAAATTCGACTTCATCTTTTCCAGTTCTTTCTGGCTGGTGATATCCCGCAGGACGGTGGCGATTCCCTGCAGGGTATTGCCCATACGCAGGGGAGCAGCCAGCGCCTGGTAGATGAGAGCCCTGTCCTGACCGGGAAGGCTGAGTTCAATCTCGCGGATCGACGGCGCCTGCGGATCGGCCTTGATCTCGTTGAGGAAATCGATGAGGCTGTCGTGCTGCAGGATGTTGTCGATGGGTGCGCCGGGCGATGGCGGTTGCGACAGGCCGAAAATGTCGACGGCCACGGGGTTCATGAGCACCAGCTTGAGATCGGCGTCGACCACGACAACGCCGTCGCCAATGCCGGCCAGGATGGTCTCGAGCTCACGGCTTTTGTCGGCCACAGCCTGATACAACTGGGCGTTCTCAATGGCGGCAGCGGCATAATATGAGAAGGAGTCGAGCAATTGACGCTGATGCTCGGTATCGAAGTCGGGACGGGTATCGGCCAGATACAGGGCGCCGATGGGCCGCCCGCGCAAGACGAGCGGCAGGCACAGCCATGTGAAATCCTGGCGTCCCCACGATCGTTGCAGATATTCCAGGCCGGGCACCTCCACCTCGGCGCTGGAAAGCACGGTACCGCTGGCCATGGTTGCCCGCATCTCGGCGCCAAGCGGCACCTGCCAGGAACGGATGACCGCGGCGGGCAAGTCGGAAGCGACCACCCCGCGCAGGTGTCGACCATCGTGATCGACGAGGGCGATGGCTGCGTGCTGGGCCCCGGCCAGCAGCACAAGGCGGTCGATGAGCACCTGCAGGGTGTCGGACAGATCGAGCGTGGCAGCCAGGCCGCGGGCGATCTCCTGGAAGGCCCGCAGTTGCAGCACGCGCTCGCCCAGATCGGCGGCGGTGCGCTGCAAGCGTTTGGCCTGAGCATCGAGATCGGCCTCGCGGGTGGCAAGCACCTGTGAGAGATTTTCCAGCTCAGTCTGCTGGCGGTGAATGCGTTCGGCCACCAGAAATGAGACGATGGTGAGGGCAAAAAGCACGCTATAGCGGGCAATGAAGAGGGGATCGGTGACAAAGGCCAGGGTGCGGGCCTGCAACCACAAAATCAACACGTACAGAGGCCCGCTGAGAAAGGCGCCGACCCACACCCATGTCAGGCCAGGCACGTAAAAGGCAGGCAGCAGAGCCTGCAGGCCCAGTAATGGCCACAGGGGAGAGCGCCAGCCGCCGCTCAGGCCCACGATGGCGGCAGCAAAGGCCATATCGACGACATAGGCCAGCGTTTGTGCCGCCACAGCGTAGCGCTGGACATGACGGACGATCAGCAGGCAACTTGCGGTGAGCCCCAGATAGCTCAACAGCACCAGGCCCGGCAGGCGCGCCAGGTCCGCGCCGGAAATCCACAGGGCCAGGATAAAGGTAATGAGCAGCAGGGCCTTGTGGAGAGCGGCCGACAGGGGCCAGGGAGCCATGGGGGGACGGATGAGACTCATGTTAGCGGTAAGGAGTCGGAGTCGCCGTGGGCAGTGACGGGGTGGGAGTCGCCGTGACGGGATGCACTGTGGGAACAGGAGGAGCAGGAGACGCAGCCGGTAGTGCTGTGGGGCTGGGCAAAGAGGAAGCTGTGGGAATGGGCAC
>JAJRXO010000172.1 GCA_024276255.1 Chloroflexota bacterium
AGCATTCGCTTTCGTGGCCCGGGCATAGATGCTGCCTCCTGGCACGATCTCGACCCCGGCCAGAGTACCGGCCCAGTATCCTTCGGGTGCGCCGCGCCCCTTATCGGCCCAGGGGTTGGTCTGGGGCACGCTCTGGAAGTAATCGAAACCGACGCTGTTGTTGAGATTAAGGGCGCGCACCCCACTGATCATGCCGTCACTCAGGGTTAGCGAAGGGTGCATGAGGTTGAGATGGAAGCCATAAGGGAAGGGGACGGTGTAGTGAACGATGGTGCTGCTGTTAAAGTCGCCGGCTAGGCCGGTGGGCGTGATGCTGGCGTTGCTGCTGTTGTAGGTGGGGCGCAGCAGGGCATCGTTGGCGTCTGGGGAGTCGCCGCCGGGGCGGGTGTCGGTGTAGCGCTCATGGTAGCGCGTGCAGGCGCTACTGAAGGAGATGGCGGTAGCGGTGTAGGTGACAACGCCCGTGGGGATGATGTCCCAGGGCAGGTCTTCGATCTGGAAGTAAGTGGCTGTACTTTCCTCGCAGGGCAAATTGAAGTCGATGGTGCGCTGGAAGGAGAGCTGAGGATGGATGGTGGCCGAGCCGAGGCTGACACGATCATCCAGGCCGCTGATGGGGTGGGGGAAAGCCAGGTGCCAGTGATAATAGACGCTGCCCGGCAGGTAGATGGTCACGTTGCCGATGCCGCCGCTCTTGTCCACTCGCAGTGAGGTCACCTGATAGTGGAAGCCGCCGGAAGGCGCCAGGCTGAAGGGCAGGCTCTCACCGGGCACATCCACATAGCCATCGGTGATCGTCCCGTCTTTCTTGGCCTTGAGTTGCGAAAAGCTCAAGTTGACCTTGTGCAGTTGTCCGTTGGGGTAGAGATATAGATCACCGCTACCACTCAGGTTGACGAGGCTGGATTTGGGCTGGTAAGAGGTGACGTGCAGTTCGAATTTATCACCGAAATGAAGGATAGAGGGCAGGGTCGTTGTCAGTTCGGGCCCGACCTCGGGCGCAGGCGCAGTGGAAGGCGCCGAAAAGGCCGGGGCGGTGCTCATGGCCGCGGTGGGATTGGCGCTCCAGGGACCGGTGGAGGCGATGGTTTCGCCGGTGATGGGATCGAGGCCGACGATCACGTACCAGTAGTGATCGTGGTGGGCGCTGGTGTCGAGATAACTGCCGCGGCCGCGCAGGGGAGGCGTTATCGCCACATAACCTGCCTGAGCGGAGAGGCTGCGAAAGACGACATAAAGGATGAGTTTATTTTCGCTCTGCCAGCGGAGATAGGTGCCCTGACCTTCAGTATAGGCGCTGTTTCCCCAGGCAATGTTCTGCACAAGGCGGCCGGGGAATTCTGGCGGCTGGGTGACGCGGTAGGGCATGGGCTGTGAGGGGACTTCTTGGGCCGAGCCGCAGAGGCCGCCGGGACGATAGGCGGCAACGGTGTAGGTGTAGACCACGCCCCATTGCACGGTCGTATCGGCAAAAGAACGTTTGCTGTTGTCCAGGGTGCTTTCGTCGGCCACCAGGGTTTGCGCCTGGCCGACCGCCTGCCGGTAGAGCCGGAATCCTGTCTGGCAGGGGGCGATGATCGCATCCCATTGGATCGTGGCCGTCCAGCCGCTGCTGCCGCCGACGCTGGTGCTGATGTCGCGCAGGATGGGGGCAGTGGGCGGGGCGGCGCTGCCCGGAACGACAGGCAGATGGGCGGTGACGCTGACCGAGGGGACGCTGTGATTGCCGTGCGGGTCTATGGCAATGGCACGGCAGGAGGCGTCGAGCGGATAGGGGGGCTGGAAGTAATCGAAGAGGTTGAGAGTCAGATTGGCGCCTTCGGCGGTGGTGATGAGATGCTCAGGGCCGTCGTCGAAACGGCAATAGAGGCCGATGGTGCCGGTATCGGCCGGATCGCCGCTCACTCCCAGCAGGGGAATCCTGATCTCGCCATAATAGATGTAAGTGACGGTGATCTTGGGTTTGGCCGGGGGCTGGCGGTCGTGGAGGATGGCGTGCACGGCCTGGGAAGGGGCACCGAGGTTGGGTGGATTGTTACCGCAGGGTGCGTCTTGAGCCCGCACCACGTACCAGTATTGCTGCTCGTAGGCGGCGCTGTGATCGACCCAGCTGGTGCCGGCGGTGACGGTCATGGTCACCCACTGGCTGGCCGCGGCGGGATTGAGGCCGGGCCAGGCCGCTTCGGGGCTATCGCTGCGATAAACGATGTAGTGCGCGGCATCTGCGACCGTGCTCCATTGCAATGAGATGATGCCGGTCTGATGGTTGGGCGTGGCGGTCAGGCCTTGCGGCGCCGCCGGCGGGACGGTGTCGGGCGGGGTGACGGCAATGGCATTGCTGAATTGGTGGCGCTGATTGGGGTCGTTCCAGTCGCGGGGCCGCCCCAGCAAGTCGCGCGGGGCCACGCGGTAGTAATAGGTGTGGCAGGCCTGCAGGGTGGGGTCGTCGTCCTGGAAGAAGTAATCGTATTGCTGGTAGGGGCTGTCGCCGGGCAGGGTGGAGGGTTCGTAGCTGGGACTGGGCACCACGGGCCGGTCTTCGCCATCCTGAACGGTGATGCGCCGGAAGGGGCCGGACGCTTTCTCGCTGCGAAAGACGTCATAACTGGTGATGCCCAGGGGATCGGGCGGCTCTGCGCCCTCGGAGGGCAGATCCCAGCGCAGGAAGACGCGGCTATCGGACTTGCGGTTTTGCTGGGCGCGGGCCCAGTCGGGTGAACCTTGTAGCGCCTTATCCAGTACCTGCACTTTTTCCAGGCCGGCGGGCGCGGGCAGGGGGGTGATACCGTTGTAGGTCACGGTCATCTCGCTCACAGGATATTCGATCTCCCCCGGCAGCAGGGCCGTGACCCGATATGCGTACGTATACCCCATCTTTGCCCCCGCATCCAGATAACCGATCCCCCGCATCAGCGCCACCTGATAATGCTGATCCGCCAACCAGAGTTCGGCGGTGGGGTTGTCGTCGAGAAAGGCGTGCAGATCGGCGATGGAGCTGAGATCATACGTTATCTGCAACCAGGCCCAGGTTTGCGTCCCCAGGAGGGCGATGGCTGATTGGGCGTCGGTGACACGCTGCACGGTGGCCAGGAGCGCGCCATCGCGATAGACTTTGTAGGCGTTGGGGGCAGGATAGCATCCGGGCCAGCGCCAGCGCAAGAGAATGCCCTCATCGCCGGTGGCCCAGCCCCCTGTTGGCGGATCGACCTCGCCCCGGCAGGTGGTGTGCAGGGCTGTGTGCAGGCTGAGGGGCAGATAAGAACGGTAGCTGGCCGCAGGCGCGTCGAGGTCTGCCGCCATGGGCGGGGGAGATGGCGATGCCCCTGTACCTTGCGCCTGGCTGAACCCCATTCCCACACTCAAACCAAGCAGCAGGACCAGGGTAACGAGTGAGAAACGCCAGAGAACATAGTATTTGGTTTTCATGGCTGACCTCCGGAATGGAAATGTCAAGCGGCCGGAAAGCAACAAAAAACGATCATGCTCTGAACGAGGTCGGTAGCATTCTATGTTCCCTTTTTCCCGCTTTCCAAATGCGAACGATGCCGTCAAGCACTCTGTTATTTTATTGACAATATAGCACAATTACGCACAAGGTGCAATCCAATTTCACGCCCCCAGACTGTATCAGTTTAGTCGGCGCTTGCGGCTGGCCAGCTCCTGGGCGCCGTCGGGCAGGTCATCGAAGTTGATCACGATGGGAGCGGGAATGCTGGATGGGCTGGTGATGGCCGAGCAGGCGGCCGGGATCAGGTAGGACGCCGTGACGCGCGGGACGTTGCCCGCAGCCGCAATCATCAGGAACAGAGCGATCGAAATGAGCAAACCAGCCAACAGGCCAACGCCCTTCCGCCACGATTACTGACAAGACATCATGTCACCTCCTGTGACAATCATTCCATGTCGTTAGCCGCCTGGCATTGGTGGCGTGGGCATGGAGGGAAAGATCGTTCGCAGCCAGACCGCGAACATATCCGGGACGGTCAATTGCACCACTCCCAGAGCGAACAACAACAGCCCCAACAGCAACATCGCTCCCCAGGCCAACATGCTGGGAAGGGCCCATAGCAACGTCCATCGCCAGCCCCGCGTGGCCATCTCATCTCGCAGATGGAGAGCGCCGCTGCATGCGAGCAGCACGCCCCCGCCAGCCAGGAGCTGTCCCCATCCCATCAGTTTTATGGCCCTCATCGCCCAGCCAGGCCAGACCCACTCGATCAGGCTGGACACGGCCACCAGCATCCCGGCTGCGACGAGGAGCATATCCCCAAAAACCGCCTGCCATCCTCCGGCCTCGACCTCACCACTGCGAAAAACATCCAGGGGCGTGTCTACAAATGCAAGCGCCACGCCGATACCGCTGAGGAATAGCGCGGGAGGGAGTGGGCGGGCGAAAGGCAGCGGAGATCTTGAGTCCAGGATCGCCAGGCCCAGGATGACAAGGGCGAGGCCCAGGTAGTTGGTCAAATGGC
>JAJRXO010000173.1 GCA_024276255.1 Chloroflexota bacterium
ACAACCGGGACACCAACCGAAGACTGTACGAATCTGGCCGAGTTCGTCGCCGACATCACGGTCAAGGATAAAACCCGTATTGCCGGAAATCAAAGCTTTATGAAGACCTGGCGTTTGCGCAACATCGGCACCTGCACCTGGACACCCGATTATCAGGTTGTGTGGACCGGCGGTGATGTAATGAGCGAGCAGAAAGCCGTGGCGCTTGGGCAAACCGTGGCTCCTGGCGAAAAAGTCGATGTTTCGGTACGATTGGTGGCTCCCGCCCAACGGGGATCCTATCGGAGCTCATGGAAACTGCAGGCCCTCAACGGCCAACTGTTCGGGATCGGCCGCAAGGGCAGCCAGGCATTTTGGGTCAATATCCTGGTGCCGCAGGATGCCACGCGTAAAGCGTCAATCGAGGGCGTGATATGGCACGATGTCTGCGACAATAGCGGTCTCAGCGCCGAATCTCCGCCGCCCGGTTGCCGAATCCTGGACGACGGCAGTTATCTGGCCGACGGCGTTCGTGACGAAGCTGAAAGGCCCATTGGCGATGCTATCGTTTCCCTGGCAACCGGCTCCTGTCCGGGCACGGAGATTGCCACCACCCGGGCCGATGCGAACGGACACTATGTCTTTGCCGACTTGCCGGCAGGCGATTACTGTGTCAGCATCGATCCCGCCTCCAGCCACAACGAGCCCATCTTCATCCCTGGCGCCTGGAGTTATCCTGCGGATGGCTACTACAGCATTCGCCTGGGACCAGCCGAGACGCGCAAGGAGTTGAATTTCGGCTGGGATTATCAGTTCGCACCCTGACGCGAACCGGGAAACACGCTCCGCGGGAGACTCTGCGCCGCATTTTCCCATTCTGCCCGCACGGGCTATAATACGATTTGGCGACCTGTTTCTTAAGACTGCGCAGGTCACGGTCATCAAGGCATGTTCTGCTTCGACGTACCGTCCTGTTTGCTGAAGACACCTGGGCAGTTACCACACACACACATACTTTTGGGAGTCCACCTATGCGCCGCATCCTCTTTATCCTGTTGTTGGTGGTAGTCATTCTATTGGTCGGTGGTTATTTCATCGTCCAGTATCAGATTAAGCTGGCATGGCCGCAAACCGAAGGCGAATTGCAGCTTCCTGGCCTGCACGATCAGGTCACTGTCATCCGCGATCCACGCGGCATCCCTCATATCTATGCCCGCGACAGCCACGATCTATTCATGGCGCAGGGCTATGTGCAGGCGCAGGATCGGTTCTGGCAGATGGAGTTCTGGCGGCGCATAGGCGCTGGCAGGTTGTCAGAGTTGTTTGGCAAGAGCAGCCTGGGCCAGGATCGGTTTTTGCGAACTGTGGGCATCGCCCGCAGTGCCGAGCTGAGCTGGCAGGCGCTGGATGCAGACACCCAGGCCGCCTTGCAGGCCTACGCCGATGGCGTCAATGTTTACATCGATCAGAATGCCAAACGTTTGCCGCTTGAATTTCGGGTGCTCGGCCTCACTGGCGTGAAGTTCAAGCCTGAACCCTGGACGCCCGTCAACACCCTCACCTGGACGACCATGATGTCGTATGATCTGGGGGGAAACTACAAGGCAGAACTCATGCGGGCCGAGCTGATGGCGCGCTACGGACAGGCATGGATGGAGGAGTTGACGACTTATCCCTATGCTGCCGATCGCCCGCTGATCCTGCCCGACTTTGTGGCCTGGGATCAAATCGACTTTAAGAGCGTGATGGAGATGCCGGACAGCCTGGTGCTGGGGTCCGGCGAAGGCATTGGTTCGAACAACTGGGTGGTGCATGGCAGCAAGACCGACACTGGCAAGCCCATCCTGGCCAACGACCCCCATCTCAGCATCCGCATGCCTTCCATCTGGTACGAAAACGGCCTGCACTGCGTGGAAATCACCGCAGATTGCCCTTACGATGTGGTGGGCTTCTCGTTTCCCTCCTCGCCGGGTGTGGTTATCGGCCATAACAACGCCATCGCCTGGGGTGTGACCAACGCCTATCCGGATGTGCAGGATCTCTTCATCGAGAAGATCAACCCGCAGAACCCCAATCAATACGAGGTGGACGGCAAATGGGAAGACATGGAGATCAGCCATGATCAGATCATTGTAGCCGGCGAGGAAGACCCGGTGCCATTGACGATTCGCCGCACACGGCACGGGCCCATTATCAACGATGTGGCCTATGGCACTGAAAGTGACTGGGCGTATGGGTGGCAACCACTGGCCTTGAAATGGACGGCACTCGGCGCCAATCGGGTGTCGCAGGCCATCCTCCGCATCAATCGGGCGCAAAACTGGCAGGAATTCCGCAGCGCCCTGCATGATTGGGATTCACCATCACAGAATTTTGTCTATGCCGATGTTGAAGGCAACATTGGTTATCAGATGCCCGGCCGTGTGCCCATCCGCAGCCACAGCGACGGTCTGTTGCCCGTGCCGGGATGGGACAGCCGTTACGACTGGAAGAGTTATGTGCCCTTCGAAGCCATGCCCATGGCCTTCAATCCCCCGCAGGGATTCATTGTCACAGCCAACAATCGCGTGGTCTCCGCCGATTATCCCTACCTGGGGCGACACGAAGGAGCAGCCGGGTTCCGGGCGCAGCGCATTACCGAGATGCTGGCCTCGAA
>JAJRXO010000174.1 GCA_024276255.1 Chloroflexota bacterium
CCGGAGGGACACAGTGGCCGGCAGGTAGGGCTGGAGGGCTGCCAGCAGGGCTGTGGCCTGCTGGAAACGCCGGGCCAGCACCGTGACGGGAATGCCATGGCTGGCCAGGGCATAGGCCACGGCTCTGGCCGCTCCTCCGGCTCCCAGGATCAACGCCCCGTCCTGAGACAGTTCCGGAACCACCATGCCCTGTGCCTGCAGGTCGGCCCAGAATCCGGCCACATCGGTATTGTCTCCCGCCATGGTCTCATCTTCGATGACGATGGTGTTCACGGCGCCCACAGCCTGTGCCGTGGCACTGAGCCGATGCAGATGGGGGATGACCGCCTGCTTGTGGGGGATGGTGACATTACTGCCGCGAAAACCCAGCGCCACCAATCCCTGCAAGGCCGCGGGCAGGCGAGCCGGCGCCACGGCCATGGGCACATAGATGCCTTCGATGCCCGCGGCGGCATATGCCGCATTGTGCATGGCAGGGGAGCGGCTGTGGGCAATGGGCCAGCCTATGACGCCGGTGAGTAACATGGTGGGGAGTACCTGGAGGGTAAGGGGTGGCGTTGCTTCGCAGTGGGATCAGAAGGTGAGCACCTTATCGGCTTCTACAGTCCATTGTGTGAGCTGGCTCATGGTGCTGAGTTCCACGCCCGGGATCAGGTGCACATCCTGAATACCTCGAGCCTTGGCGCAGGTGCCGCAGGCTTTTACCTGGGCGCCTTTCTTGATCACGTACTGTAATGCTCGCTCGATGCTGTAGTAGCCTTGCGGCGTGGACTGGCCGGGTAGAGCACACGTGACGGCATCGGCCATCAGGAACAGGCGCACCTGCGTGGTAGCATGTTCCTTGACCAGGGTGATGGCCATGCGCAGGGCGTTGTAAGCTTTTTCCGAGCCGTATGGGGCGTCATTGATGATGAATAAGATGTTCACTGCGGTGGTTCCTGGGTGTTTATGTTTGTTTCATTGTCATCAAAACGTCCGCCATTGGCAAATGACGGACGTTTGGTGTCGTGTTTCGATTCCCGGACGAGGGGGTTCTTCAGACTGCGCCATTTACATCGATGCGGCCATTTCGTTTTGCTGCAGATAGCCGTCCGCGTAAATGACCTTGTTCAGCAATATCTGTACGGTCTTCCAGATAGCCACCTGCTCGGGATCGCTCATATCGACATCTTCGGGTTGGGGTTCTTCCATGGCTGCTATCCGGTCATGGATCTTGAGATACAGGCGCCCCACGGGCGTACTATCGTCGCGCTCTTCGATGATGCGCACCGTTTCCTTTAATTTCTTGTCCAGCGGATCAGCGATCATCATCTGCAGGCCGGCGCCCATGAGCATGGCGCAGTAGGTACGGTTGATCAGCGGTCGGTTTTCGCGAGGCACGGCATTCGATACGTTCGAAAGGCCGACCGAAACCGGCGGCGCCGGATCCCACACGTATTGCAGGGTGTGTACGGCGGTGATGCACTCGGGGCAATACTCCTGGCAGCCCGACACTGTGAGCACCAGCGGATCAATGATCAGATCCGAGATCGGGAAGTCGATCTCCTGCGCTCGCGGGATCAGATATTCGATAGCCAGATTCACACGTTCATCCGCGCTGACCGGGATGCCCGACTTGGCCATAGTCAGGGCGATCAGGCGGGTATTATATTTCTTGGCCAGCAGAGGCACTTTTTCCAGGCGTTCGGGCTCGGCCGAAGTTGAGTTGATGATAGGTTGCGCCTTGGTGACGGCCTTCAGTCCGGCCTCGATGCCCTGGATGTTGGTGCTGTCGAAGCTCAACGGTACATCGACCACGGCTTCCAGGGTCTTTACCATCCAGGGGAAAACTTCTTCCCAATCTTTCTTACGGGGCCCCAGGTTCACATCCAGGGCCTGAGCGCCGGCTTCAACCTGTTTGACGGCCAGCTCCTGAAAGAATTTGGCGTCACGGTTTTTCAGCGCTTCCTTCACTTTGGGTGACATGATGTGGATATTTTCGCCGATAATGTACATGGTTGCCTCCTGGTGGAATGCGGATTGGGGAGTGCGGAATGCAAAATGTGATATGGTTAATGTCTCAGAGAGTTCTTCTCGGTAGTTCGGGATTGTTACGTATTGCGTATTGCGTATTGCGTATTGCGTATGGCGTATGGCGTATGGCGTATTTTTCGTCTGAAGGGGGAGCTTTCAACGCATAAGTGAACGCAATACGTCATACGCAATACGAAATATTCACTACCGGCCAACAGGCGCAGCGCGCGAAACGAATCTCATCCGAATCGCTTATGCCAGCGCCCTGGCCACGGATGGGAACTTGTTCAGGTTGGTGTGCGGCAGGAATAGGGCCGAGGTAAAGGCCTCGTAGAAGCGATTATCAGCCGAGAGCTCGAGATAAGTCATGCTGGAGGCAATATCCTGCACGCGGGCGCGTTGTGTGCGGTCGAGCAGGGCCAGATACGCGCCCTTGACCGAGGTGTTGCCCAGGAACTGGAAATGCTCCCAGGGCATATCGGGCAACAGGCCGAGATGGATGGCTTTTTCGACATTGATGTATTTTCCAAATGAGCCGCCGATCAGCACCTGTTCGACTGTCTCCAGGGGCACCCCCACGCTCTCGCTCAGCACCGTAAAGCCAGCGTAAATGGCCCCTTTGGCGCGGATGAGATTATCGACATCCACATGACTGAGTGTAATGTCGCGGCCATGGGCTGTTTCATGGCCCCAGGCCACCACATATTCCCAGCCGTGCTCGCCTTTACGTACGCGGGGGCTTTGTAGATGGCTGTTGAAATGGCCGCCTTTGTCGATGACGCCGGTGATGAAGAGCTCGGCCAGCAGGGAGATGAGCCCGCTGCCGCAAATGCCCTTGGGCCTGACATTGCCGATCACGCGCCAGCTGGGCTCGTAGGTCTGGCTGTGCACCCACACCTCCTCGATGGCGCCGCGGGTGGCGCGCATGCCATCGAGTACGCCGCCGCCCTCGAAGGCCGGTCCGGCCGAGCAGGCGCAGGTTACCAGCCAGTCGCGAGTGCCCAGCACGGTCTCGCCGTTGGTGCCCACATCGAGGAACAGGGTGATCTTGTCGGTATCGGCCATGCCGGACGACAGTACACCGGCCGTGATATCGGCGCCTACGTAGCTGGCCACGCCGGGCAGGCAGTCGACCGTTGCCTGGGGGTGAATGTGGATGCCCACTTCGCCGGCCCGCAGCAGGGGCAGGTTATTAACCGTGGTCACAAAGGGCGCCAGGCGGATGCTGTTGGTGGGCAGGCCCAGCAATAAATGCATCATGGTGCTGTTACCGGTGATCGCCGCCTTGTAGATGTCTGCGGCGTTGATCTTCGTGCGTCGGCAGGCCCGTTCCACCAGCTCATTGATGGTTTCCAGCACCAGCTGGCGTAATTCTTCGGCGCCGTGATTCTTGTTGGCATAGATGATACGCGAAATCACGTCCTCGCCGCGGGAAATCTGGCGGTTGTATTCGGCAACCTGGGCTTTGACCACGCCGCTGAGCAGATCGACCAGCCACAGGGAGACGGTCGTGGTGCCGATGTCGACGGCAATGCCCCACAGCGGGGTGTCGGCGGGCGCCAAGCCGGGTTGAATATCCAGCAGGTTCGCCGGGCAATCATCGCAGAAATCCCAGCTGGGGTCTTCCACAACCACGGTGACGGTCCAGTCGCCCTGGCGCAGGGCGGGGCCGATCTTCTGCAAAACGGCCAGCGGCGCTTCCACCTGGCCTCGCCCCAGGCGCTTTTCCAACGCCCATTTCAGCCTGCTCCAGTCATCGGTCTGATCGTCCATGTTGGGCGGCTTGAGTTGCAGGCTAAGGCGTTGCAGGGTCTGGTGGATGGCGGGGTCATAGTGGGCGGGCGGGCTGACAGCGGCAACCGTGCGATCCGTGGTCAGGCGGCGTTCGATCTTCTCCTGGGGCGGGATATCAACCACCACGTCGCCTTCGACGACGGCCTGGCAGGCCAGCACAAAGCCGCGGGCGATGTCTTCGGCGCCAAGGCGCAAGGTGCTGCGGCTACGCACCTGCCCCTGTACAATCTGGACGGCGCAGCGGCCACAGCGGCCCTGGCCGCCGCAGGGCTGATTCAGGCGCACGCCCGCCTGTTGGGCTGCTTCGGTGAGGAGCGTGCCCGTAGGCACGCGAGCGCTGGCCTGTAGATTGGCGAATTGGACGATGTGTTCGGCCATGGCTGGTATGGGGAAGGTGGGCGGGATCAGGCAAGTGCCTGTTTGAGGAGGGTCGGCAGATCAACCGCTTCGCGAGGGCCGACCCGTATTTCCCAATCGGGCAGTTCCTCTTCCAGCTCGCCGGAGAGCACAGCAACATGACCGGGCAGTACGATGCGTTTACGGCTGACCTTGTCGCCCACGGCGAATCGTTTGACATCCTTGGCAATACGCTCGGCATCGAATTTACCGGCCGCCCAGGCGGTGAGTACGCTCATGCCCTCGGCATCGGTCACCAGAATCCACGCCGGTACGCCGGAGCTTTCCACTTCGTTGGCCACGGCAAAGTAGGTGATGCTGAAGTTGGTGGTGACCAGCACCGGGTCTTCGGGGCCGGGATTGTTGATCTCATATAAGCCGGGCGTGACCTGGATCGGTTTTTGTGGATCGGTGTAGATGTTTTCCCGCAGCACCAGCAGGGCATAGGCGACTTCAGGCGTGAAGTGGTCGATGACGATGAAGCTGCTGTATTTGGCGATGGCCTGCGCCGCGGCAACGGTCTGCTGGTAGGGTTCGGGCAGATCGCCGGGCAGGCTGAGGATGGGGAAGCCCAGCGCCCGGTAGTTCTTCTTCAGCGCCATACGGCGGCTGGTCGTGTTGGCGTGCAGCGTGCCACGCAGGTCGCGTTGCGCGGGGGCCAGAACCATGTCTTTGACGCCTTCGTCCATCAAGCGCGTGGTGAGGGC
>JAJRXO010000175.1 GCA_024276255.1 Chloroflexota bacterium
CGCCTACGAGCACGCCGGTATTTCCCTGGCTCGATCTTCGTCCTGGCGATCTGTTTGTGGCTGCGCGCAAAGGTTTGCCCCTGAAGATCCTCTGGGGCAATCAAAACACCCCCGATCGCCTGTTACTCGACCTGACCGGTTCGGCATCGTTTCCCGGTTCTGAGCAGCATGTGGCGATAGGTTTTGTGGATACTGATGGACAGACCGCCATGACAATCCTCCCTGTGCAGGCGGGTCAGGTGTTTACACTGAGTGTGCGCACTCAGCTATCGTCGCTGCAACAACCCGGTCGTGTGGCATGGTTCCACTTTCTGCCCATGCGATTGCATCGCTATCCCGCACCATGACATGGCATCTGCGTTTGTTGGGGGTGATGATACTCGTTGCCCTGTTGACAGCCTGTGAGGCTGTTCCACCGACGGCCACGATGCGTGCCCCTACGGTCTCTGCTACTGCGACAGCGTCGCCCACAGCGACTCTCACTCCCACACCTTCTCCCTCCGCGACTCCAACAGCCAGCTCGACTCCTACGCCCAGTCCCACGCCCAGCCCCACCTCCACACCGCAGGCTTCTGCCCTGGCCACGCGGGCGGCGAGGGCCCTGCGAAATGGCGATTATGCCACTGCCATCAGCCTGTATGATCAGGTATTGGCCCGGGCGACAACAGAGGCGTTACGGCGGCAGGCGCAATGGGAGCGGGCGCAGGCATTGTGGTACGATGGTCAGGCCGAAGCCGCCCGTCAGGCGTTTGCAGCTCTGGCCGGGGACGTTGAATTCCGGCAGGACAGGCCAGAGGTGTACTACTGGCTGGCCCGTGCTTCCGCCGCTGTCGGCCAACCTGATGCCGCGGCCGATGCCTGGCGCATCGCCGCGGAGCGTCTACCCTCCGTGGGAGCGCTGGCTTATGAGCAGGCGGGCGATGCCTATGTGGCGGCCCAGGTACCGCAACAGGCCCTGCCGTTGTACGAGCAGGCGCTGGCCGGCAATCCGGGACTGATACCGGAGCTCCGTATTCGCGAGAAGATGGCAGAAGCCAACCTGGCTGAGAATGATGCCGAGGCGGCGATTGCCCAGTATCGGATCATCCTCAAAAAGGCGCGTAATGCCGCCTACCGGACGGAGATATGGTATCGGTTGGGGCAGGCGCAGATGGCGGCGGGAGATCAACGAGGGGCTTTTCTGAGCTGGCATCAGGCTACCATCACGGCGCCGGACAACAGCTTTGCTTATCTGGCGCTGGCAGAACTGGTGGATGCAGGTGAACCGGTGGATGCTCTGCTGCGGGCTCGTATTGATGTGGCGGCAGGAGCTATCACGCCGGCGCTGGCGGTGCTCAACGACTATCTGGCTGCAAATCCGCAGCACTCGGGCGAGCCACATGCTTTGATGGCCCGCGCTTATGAGCAGATGGGTGATTATAGCAGCGCTGCTCGACAATGGCGGGAGCTGATCGATACACATCCTGGCGACAAAAGGGTGAGCAAGGCCTGGTTGGGCCAGGCGCGCAGTCTGTGGCGCATGGATGATGTGGATGCTGCCCGCCAGATTTATCTGGCAGCGGCCGATGCTGTGCCCGACGCCGCGACGGCGGCCTCGGCTCTGTGGTGGGCCGGTGTACTGGCAGAGCGAGAAGAGGAACAATTATCGCAGGCAGCTCAGATATTCGGGCGACTGTGGCGCACATATCCCGGACACGCAAACGCGGATCGGGCAGGATTCCGGGCTGGTTTGGCGCTGTATCGCCTGCAACGCTGGTCTGAAGCGCAGGCATTATGGCAGGAGGTGGCGGCCGCTGATGCCGGAATGTGGTCGGCAGCAGCCGATTTCTGGTTGGGCCGCCTGGCTTTCGAGCAGGATGATCTTGCCGCGGCCGAACGTATATGGCAGGATACGGTAACGCGATGGGGCAGTGGAAACTATTATGGCATTCGTGCTGCCCAATGGTTGCAGGAGGTGGGGGCCACCCCACCTTCTGCCCAGGCAACGGTGCCCGATGATGTCGTTGGCTGGATCAGGTCGTGGCTGCCCGCCGGCGAGGATGTGGAACCGGTTTCGCTGGAACAAGAAATGGATCGGGTGCGAATTCTACACCGCGTGGGAGATCATAAGCTGGCGTACGATGTATTGAACGCATACGCGGCAGCGTGGGCCAGGGATCCCCTGCGCAGCCTGGCCCTGGCGCAACAGGCGCGTATCATGGGAGATTATGCGGTGTCGATTCGGGCGGCCAGAGCGGTGGGGAGAGCATCTACCCAGGCCCTGGAATCGTGGCCGCCAACGCTCCAGCAGCTGGTATATCCGCGCTATTATGATGACCTGATCGGGCAGGCGGCCCGGCGCTATGATGTGGACAGGGCGCTGCTGCTGGCGCTGGTACGACAGGAGTCACATTTCGGCAGCGCAGCTACCAGCACGGCCGCGGCCCGGGGACTGACGCAGGTGATTCCCGCTACCGGCAAGACAATTGCCGCTCAGCTGGGATGGACTGATTATGACGATGCCCTGCTGTATCTTCCTTATGTGAGCGTGGAGTTCGGCGCTTATTACCTGGCTCAGGGTTTGCAGCAGGCAGAAGGCAGCGTGGTGCAGGCTCTGGCGGGGTACAATGGTGGTCCCGGGAATGCCGCGTTCTGGCGGCAACTGGCCGGCGCGGATGATGATCTGTACGTGGAGGTGATCTCCTTTGATGAGACCCAGGCCTATGTGCGTCAGGTTTTATGGCAGGCGGAATTGTACCGGCGAATATATCCCGATTTACGTTGAGGGCTGTTTCAGCTGTTCGAGCAGCCCGGTACTGCTGCTGAAATCAGCGTTTTTACGGCCCGTAAAGGTGATTCCGGCAAAGGCTGCCAGGGGTCGCGCTGATTTATTGATATTTTTGGTGAATCAGCGACTTTTGGGGTATCCTTATCTGGTTTCGATTCCCCAAAAAGCGCTTAAGCGCTTTTGCAAACGCCCCCAGGGGCGTTTATCCTGGTTCTTGCTCCAGCTCTGCTGCGGCAGGCGCCACGAAGTACGGAGGTACCATCTCAGTGAACACAGACCTTTTGGAACGTGCCTCTCTCTTTGCCGATTTCACCACCGAAGAACTGACCGCTCTGGCCCAACACCTGCGACGGCAGCAATACGTTGCTAACGAAACCGTCTTCAGCGAGGGCAGTGCCAGCCAGGCTCTTTACATCATCGAACACGGTGGTGTGCGCCTTAATGTGGGGCCAGTTTCACTGGCCACCTTGGGCGTCGGTGCTATTTTTGGCGAGGCAGACCTGTTCCAGGGGCGCGAGCACACCGTCAGCGCCCAAACCACAAGCGACACCAGCCTGCTGCCCCTGTCTCGGCATGATCTGGAATTGCTTGTCCAAGAGAACCCGGCCATTGGGGTCAAGCTCTCGCGGCGTTTCGGCGAACGCATTGTGCAGATGCTTTCCTATCTGCGCGACATCCGCTTACGCCAGGTCAACGAATTCGAACAGCTCAGCGATGCCGAACTCGCCAGCATTGCCGACCATCTCTCCCTGGCTTCCTTCCATCCCGACCAGCCTCTTTTCGAGGCGGGTGACCCGGTGGAAGGGCTTTTTATTATCGAAGAAGGTATCGTCCGAGTCCAGAAACAGGACCACTACGTGGAACTGGGGCCCGGCGGACTCCTGGGGTTGATGGCGCTTCTGGCCGATAAAGGGCATTTCGAGAGCGCTCGTGCGATTCGTCCCACCCTGGCCTGGGAGCTTTCACGGCTTGATTTCGAGAAGCTGAGCACCCAGGATCCCGAGCTGCGCAACCGGCTCAGC
>JAJRXO010000176.1 GCA_024276255.1 Chloroflexota bacterium
GAAGGGTAGTGTATCTTTGTGTTGTAGACGATGAATTCATTCATTGGCTGCCTTTCATCAGGCGGCGTTCGACCTCCTCGAGCTCGTGGAAATCAGACCCGAGCCCTCACTCCCGTCTTCCGTCTCCCGTCCTCCGTCTCCCATCTCCTGGCTCCTCGTTCCCGCCCCTTATCTAATGCGTCTCCTGCGAGTAGGGCCGGCCCAGGGCCGTGGGCGCGTCCCCGCGATTCCGGCGGTAGAACAGCGCCAGCAGGGTCAGCACATAGGGCAACATCAGCAGGAATTCATAGGGGATGACCCCCGCCCCACGTTCCACCTGGCTCAGGGCCTGGATGCGATATTGCAGGGCGTCGGCCAGGCCGAACAGAAACGCCCCCACCAGCGCCAAACCCGGTCGCCACCGGGCAAAGATGACCAGCGCCACCGCAATCCAGCCCCGCCCCGCCGTAATTCCCTCGCGAAACATCCGCAGTTGCACCACCGTGAGCACGGCGCCCCCCAGTCCGGCCAGGCCGGAGCCCAGCAACGTCGAAACATAGCGCATCAGGGCCACATTCACGCCCGATGTCTCGGCCGCGGCCGGGTTCTCACCCACGGCGCGGATGTCCAGCCCCCACGTCGTACGGAACAACAGAACCCAGATCAGGAACACCAGTACGAGGGTCAGATAGACCGTGGCATCATAATTGAAGAACAGATCGCCAATAACGGGGATATCGCTGAGAAAGGGGAACGAAACCGGCTGCAAGCCTGCCACGCGCGCCGTCAGCGAGCTGAATTCCTGACGATACAGATAATTCGCCATCCCCTGTCCGAAGACGACCAGCGTCACCCCTGCGATCACCTGATCTACCGCCAGAGAAATGCTGAGGACCGCCATGATCAGGCCCATGGCCATGCCCGTGAAGAAGCCCGTGGCCAGGCCGATCCAGGTGCTCCAGGGGCCCAGGGCATTGGCCAGCGGCCCGTTTTCCAGAAAATAGGCGGCCATGAAACCGCTCACCGCCCCCATGATCATCATCCCCTCCAGCCCCAGATTCAAAATGCCGCTGCGTTCGGTGATGATCTCACCCAGTGTCGCCAGCAGCACGGGCAGCGCCAGGCGCACGGCGGCCGTGAGCAGGGCGACCAGAAAACTCCATTGCAGGATCTGCTCCCAATTCATCGGTTCTGCCTCCTTCGCACCAGGGCATCGACGGCCAATACCGACAACACAATGATGGCCTGAATCGCATCCGCCAGGGAATCGGGCAGGCCGGAGACCACATGCATGGATTCAGCGCCGATGATCAGGGCCGCAAACAGGATCGCGGCCACGGCGACCCCCAGCGGATTCATGCGCCCCAGCAAGGCCACCAGGATGCCGGTGAAGCCGTAGCCACCGGAGATGTCTCCCTTCAGGCGGGTGTGCAGGCTGCTCACCTCGATGATGCCAGCTAGGCCGATCAGGGCGCCGCTGAAAGCCATGACAAAGAGGATTGCCCGCTCCACGTCGATGCCGGTATAGCGGGCCACACTGGCGCGAGAGCCCACTGCTCGCAGGCGGAAACCCAACGGCGTGGACCACAGCAGCACATACACCAGCGGTACCAGCAGAAACGCCAGCAACACCCCCAGGTGGATGCGCGTGCCGAAGAGATGCGGCATGCGGGCAGCAGCCACGAACTGGGCGCTTTCCGGCAGATAACCATTCGGGTCTTGCAGGGGGCCGCGGGCCATGTACAACACA
>JAJRXO010000177.1 GCA_024276255.1 Chloroflexota bacterium
GACCATTGATTTCATGGAGCGCAGCGTGGCGGCGCAAAAACCTTTCTTTTCTTATGTGTCGCTGCTGGCCATGCACTTTCCGGTGCTGCCCCATCCCGATTTCGAGGGGATCAGCGGTTATGGCTATTACCCCGATGTACTCATGCAGACGGACCACTATGTAGGCGAAATGCTGAAAACGCTGGACCGGCTGGGCATCGCGGAAAACACCATTGTCATTTTCTGCGCTGACAACGGCGTGGAACACCCGGACAACGGCCATGGGGAATACACCGGCTGGACAGGCCCCTGGCGGGGCACCTACTTCACGGCCATGGAAGGCGGCTTGCGCGCGCCGTTCATCGTCCGTTGGCCCGCCCAAATCCCTGCAGGGCGGGTGAGCGACGAGATCGTTCATATCGTGGATCTGTTCCCCACCATTGCCGGCATGACCGGGGCCAAGGTCCCCCAGGACCGGGTCATCGATGGGGTGGATCATTCCGCCTTCTTCAGGGGCGAGTCGGAGAAATCCGCGCGCGAGGGGTTTTTCGTCTATGTGAGCGACCAACTCACGGCTTGGAAGTGGCGCAAATGGAAGGTGCATTTTGTCTGGCAGCCGACCAAATACGACACGCGCCAGCCCTTCTCCACCATCCCCCGGGTGATCAACCTCGTCTCCGACCCGTGCGAAGAACGGCACGTTTCGGAACCGTACAATGGCTGGCTTCAATTCGCCATGGTCGAACAATTGGAGGCGTTCCAAAAAAGTCTCAAAGAAAATCCGGTTGTGCCCATGGGCGCGCCGGACGACTGGACGCCGGATAGCTGAGCAAACATTCTACACTTTTACACAAGGAGAAAACGATGAATCACAAACATTTTCACCCGAAAGGCAAGCTGCCCTCCCGCTACACCATCGAAGCGCAAAAACGGCAGCGAGAGATGCTCCCTTTCGAGGACAAAAGAGATTTTGAAGAGCATCAGAAAGGCTTTATCGCGGCTCCCGATTTCAAACAAATCCTGTCCGAAGAGGGACACGTCGCCTGGGACATAGGCAGTTTCGAATGGCTGTTGGAGGGCGAGGATTTCGACGGTATTCACCCATCGCTGCAGCGGCAGGCCATTCTGAATATGAACTATGGCCTGTACGAAGTCATCCCCGGCATCTACCAGGTGCGGGGCTTCGACCTGGCCAATATCACCTTTATCGAAAGCGATAACGGCTGGATCGTGTTCGATACAGGAACCATCAAGGAGACGGCGGCGGCCGCGCTGAAGTTCATCAACGAGCAGCTTGGCGAGCGGCCGGTGGTTGCCGTGGTCTACTCGCACACCCACGCCGATCATTTTGGCGGCGTGCACGGCGTGGTGGATCTGGAAGATGTGCGCAGCGGCAAGGTTCCCATCATCGCGCCGGTCGGCTTTATGGAGTACGCCATATCCGAGAATGTGCATACCCAAAACGCCATCACCCGACGCCTGCTGTACCAGTACGGCACGTTGTTGCCGCGCAGCCCGTTTGGCCACGTGGACCAGGCTATCGGCAAGAGCACCCTGGCCGGCAGTATAGGGCTGATTCCCCCGACGGTCATTATCGAAGAGGACATCGAAGAGTTGACCGTGGATGGCGTCAGGATGGTGTTCCAGAACACGCCGGGCACTGAAGCGCCGGCGGAAATGAACACCTGGTTCCCCGACATGAAGGCGTTCTGGGCCGCCGAGAATATTGTCGGCACCATCCACAATATCTACACCCTGCGCGGGGCGCTGGTGCGCGATGCCCTGGAATGGTCCCGGCAGATCAACAAGGCGCTCTATATGTTCGGTCAGGAGGCCGAGGTCATGTTCGCCTCGCACAACTGGCCCCGCTGGGGAAATGAGCGGGTTCAGGAAGTGATGCGGACGCAGCGCGACGCCTACGCCAACCTGAACAACGGCGTGCTGCACCTGGCCAACCAGGGCGTCACCATCAACCAGATTCACAACGTCTATGAGCCGCCCAAAATCCTGCAGCAGCAATGGGCCGCGCGCAGCTACCACGGCTCGGTGGAGCACAACAGCCGCGCCGTGATCAACCGCTACCTGGGCTACTGGGACGCCAATCCCGCCACCCTGATCCCGCTCTCGCCCGAGGATTCAGCCCCCCTGTTTGTGGAGATGATGGGC
>JAJRXO010000178.1 GCA_024276255.1 Chloroflexota bacterium
GGATAATCCTCTGTTTTCCTATCTTCAGCTAGCCGATGGTCGCCTAACGGCCCACGATTTGGAGGGTGTTCGCTTACACGCGGATCTGGTGGTTCTCAGCGCGTGTGAGACCGGGCGATCAGGTGCAATGGGAGGGGATATAGTTGGACTGGCGCAGGCCTTTTTAGCGGCCGGCGCTCGGGCCTTGATCGTCTCCCAATGGCGAGTACAGGATCCCATGGCTGCCACATTCATGGAAATGTTCTACCAGATGCCAAACGTTCTCACAGAACCTGCCCGGACTCTAACGCAAACAATACGCCGTTTTCTATCCATCGACCCCATGCAGCACCCATATTTTTGGGCGCCCTTTATCCTGATGCAAGGAGGATGAACCATGAAACGCAATGTAATGCCTTATATACTGGCATTATGCCTGGCGTTGCTCTCGGTAGGGCATAAGGCGTCCCTGGCTTCCGCCTGGCCCGCAACAGCACCCTATGCCCCCACCCTCGTGAGCCCTTATGACTGGGCTGTTGTAGTAGGGGAAGCGCCTAAACTCTGCGCGCAAGCCAACGGCGATGCGGATGGTGACGCCATCGTCGCTTATCGCTTCAAAGTGGAGGGAGCGAGTTTATGGGATAGTGGTTGGGTAAAAGAAGCGTGCGCCACGCCGTTGGGTCTCAGCTACGCCACATATCGCTGGCGTGCACAGGTCAAGGATGCTACAGGAGAGGTGAGTGATTGGAGCGAATCATGGCATTTCACTTTGGATTCACCTTACGTAACATTTACGGACATCCATTTTGATCCGCCCTCGCCATCCGATGCCAAGCGAGTGCGCATCTATGCCTGTACACAGGGCCATGCCGGGGTGGGCGTAACACTGCAAGTCGGTGTCAACGACGCTTTCGATGGTTCGGCCAACGGCGAATGGCACCTGCTTTATGAACTGGGTGTTCCCTGTTTCAATGAAGTGGATGCTCCCTGGTGGCAAACCACTGACTTCGCGGATGGCCCCCACCTGCTACGCATCCGCGCCCGAATACCTGAGGATGCTAGTTGGGAGGAGGCGGCGACAGCGTATCGCACCTATATGCTTTTGCCGCGTGGCGTTCCTCAGCCTCCTACTCTTTTGAGTCCAGTCGACAACGAAACGTTGATCTCCTCAACCATCGCTTTTCGGTGGGTTGAAGCAACGGATGCCGTTGCCTACCGATTGCTTGTATCAGAGGAAGCATATCCCGAAAATAATCCGATTGTTGATGTCACTCTTGATGCTCCAACGACCGTTTACACCGTCACCCTTCCCGCCAAGGCGGCCGTTTATTCATGGCGCGTCGTGGCAGAGAATGATACCGGACGCGCGTCTTCGCCTATCCGGCAGTTTTCTGTTCAGCCCATACCGCCATCACAGGTGCTTACACTCATTCTTTTCCCCCGAACGCGCATGCGAGCACAGTATGGGGCAGATACTGTCACCTCATTGGCCAATACTATCAGTCTTCTGGCTGCGGATAACCGCGTGCGCGGGGTGGTGCTGGACCCTGGCGATGTGGCCGAGGTGGCTGACGCATACGCTGCTTGGGGTGCTCAACCCACCGAGGTGAGAGCGGCCAATCACGTGGCAGAAACCATCAAGGAGCAAGTCATTCTTCCCGCGCTGGCCCAATATCCTCACATTGAGTCCCTTATTCTCGTGGGAAATGACGCCATCTTACCCTATCGTCGCCTACCCGACCCCACCCGGTATTCCGAGCGTCTGTATGGCGAAATTGCGGAGCAAACGCCTCTCGGCGTCGCCCTGGCGGAAGAGTATTTCCTCAGTGATGATTATTATGCGAGCCTTACACCTCGCCAGGCCTCCTCCCGACCCCTATATCTTCCCGATCTGGTGGTAGGGCGATTGGTCGAGTCGCCAGGAGATATCGTGGCCCTTATCAAGTCATTCCTGGCGAATTCCCCAGGCGCTGGCGGGGCGCTGGTGACCGGTTATGATTTTATGACAGACGCTGGCGCGGAGGAGGGGGAGTTACTAAAGGCCCGTGGCGTGCTATCCCGCTATCTGCTCGGTGAGAATTGGCAGACTGCGGATCTACGCACAGCGCTCAGAGATGAGTCTTGGGGGCTGGTAGCGCTCAACCAACATGCAAATCACTGGAGCTTTGGCGCGCCGCAGGGCGATGAGCGCTTGTCGGTTACCGATATCCAGGGACTAACTACCCTGTCAGACGCCCTTGCGATTGGCCCGGGCTGCCAGGCGGGTTTGAGCGTGCCCGATGCTTTGAACGCAGGCGACCATCCTCTGGATTGGCCCCAGGCCTTTTCGGCCGCGGGCAGCGCCTTTATCGGCAACACGGGCTTTGGCTGGGGCGTACGCGGCGCCGTGGGCTATTCCGAACGCCTGGCAGCCTACATGGTCGAGGCATTGCTGGCGGACCAGCAGCGTACAATCGGTGAGGCATTGCGGCTGGCCAAGTTGCGTTATCGGGCAGTGGCGGGAGAACTGGACGCGCTCGATGAAAAGGTCTTGCAGGAATTCACGCTGTACGGCGTTCCCCAGTCGCGACCTCTTTTGGCGAACCAGGAGATGAGAATCCAGGCCGCGTGGTCCCCGTCGATGATTAGCGTAGCGCTCCCTCAAGGGCTGACATCCCAGACGCACACGTTTCGTCCAGAGCTGCATTGGGCTTCGATCCCAGATGGTGCTGGCGTTCCGCAACGGTACGCGTATACGCGCGATGAACGCGATGGACTCTGGCTCAAGGCAGGTTGGCCAGCACAACCGCAGGAAAGACTTCTGCTGACGGGCAATTATGTGCATGGCGTTGTGTTTGCCGGCGGGGTATATTCCGATGTAGTCGGCACCCGTCCTTTTGTGCCTTACGCCGAAAATGAGGTATTTGGGGCGGACGAGACCGATCGTTATCCCCTGTTTGGTTGGGCCCCCTCGCAGTTGGGGTCCGTTGTGCGCATTGACGCCAACACGCAAGCGCTGACGGTGGTGGAGGGCCAGCACCGCCTGGGTGTGATGCGTGTATATCCGGAACTGACGATTACTGCTTATCTCTCGGATTTAGATGACTGGAGCGCCCCCTGGATCGATGGTGTGACGAGCGCGACGGGAAATGACGCCGTCACTGTGACGGTGAAAGCCGGAGACGAGGGCGGTCTGCACGAGATATGGCTTACGTACACCGAAGAGCGTGTGGGCGGCATGGGCGAATGGCATAGCGTATTGCTGTCTCCTGGCGCGGGGGATGTCTGGTCGGCCACTGTGCCCATTACCATGCCCATACGTTACATGGTGCAGGTGGTGGATACAGCGGGCAATGTGACCGTGACCAACAATGACGGTGCTTATTTCCGGGCGCCAGCGCCAGTGGGCTCCATAGGCCGGCATTGCGGTGGCGTAGGACCTTTGGACGAAGATTTCTGCGCCTGTGTGTGGGGTGTGGTGCGCGTCGATGGCGAACCTGTATCTGGCGCGGAAGTGACTTTGTCTTTCGGCGATGAAAGTGTGTCCAGCAAGACCGGGTGGGGCGCCGTGGAGGATGCGCCTTATTATGATCTCAGTGGCCTGGATCTGGGCTTGCGTCGCGGCGATGTTTTCACTCTCACTGTGAGTTATCAAGGCGAGGTCATCAGCCGACGCCTGCATGCCCAACCCGACGCAACTGGCGAGCAGCAAGTAGATCTGTGGTTAGGAGAAGTACGGCAGGTGTGGCTACCAGTGATGTGGCGATGAAGAGGGTCAGAATACAGATTTGTCCAGAACGTTATGCCGTCATAAGCAGGGCCTCGTGAATCTTGGACATTTGCTCGTTTATTGGACGAAAACTGTGATCGTATGCGTGCGTTAAAATAAGGAATTCATGAATTCCACTGTGGTCCACGCACAGAGCTCGATCAATTTGAGAATCTAAGCGTGGGCGAGAGTTGGGGCGTCGGTTTTGGCGAGAGGGCCGGCGTCCCAACACCCCTCCGACAGAGGTATTTTCTCGCCCCACTTTGTAGGTGATTATCAAGACGGGGATAAATGTGCTGTGAGCCAATTGGACGAGTCTACATGATTTCGTTCTTCTCTTCTCTACTCGGAGTCTGACCATGAAGCCAAATCATTTGTTGACGCTTGCTCTCCTATTTATTGTTTTGCTATTGACGGAAGCCAGTGCTGTTTTTGCCGATGGTGGACCAGTGGGGCAACCTCAGATTCAAACACCGGCGCCGGGCGCGTCAGCCATAGAAGATACTACACCTGATGCTGTTGCGGGCAGTCTCACCGTCACCAGAGTTTGGACAACACCCAACCAAGATAA
>JAJRXO010000179.1 GCA_024276255.1 Chloroflexota bacterium
CGGATGAAAATCTCTCGCCAAGACGCCAAGAGCGCAAAGGATTTTTTCTATTTTTCCTTGGCGGCTTTGCGCCTTTGCGAGAGGCTTATTTACGAAGCAGACCTACGGTGCGCAAGCTGCACGCCAAAACGGATGAAAATGGGCGGCGGCACACAAATGCAGGCGGGTGGCCTTTTTCTGTGGTCGGCCCGGCGACCAATGAATGAATTCATTGGCTACCACAGAAAACGTGTTTCAACACGTTGGCAGGCTCGCGATGGCAACCTGCTTCAGCAGGTTTCTTATAGCAGCCGATGATTTCAACCATCGGCTATTTACGAAGCAGATATATGGGGGTATTTCAGGGGGCGATGCCCGCCAGTATGTAGCGCAACACAATACTGTGCACGATTTGCTCGATCGGGGCTTTATCGTCGCGCAATACCGGGCTGCGGGCCAGGGCCAGGCGAACGTGGGGCTCAGCTCGCCGGGCCATGCTTTGCAGAATGGGAGACTGCAATTGCTGGAGATTGCGGCGGAAATCTTCCAGGCTGCTGGCCTGTTTCGTGGCCACGATGAGGCTGTTTCCCAGATCCGCGCCCGCGGTCGGCTCATCGATGATGAACACCGAGGGGTATACCTGGGCCAGCGTGGCAGCCAGGGCGTCGACCAGGCGGAAATCGTCGCGGGTACGGGCCGCATTGATGGCCACCACGCCGTTGGGGTTGAGATGTCGGCGGGTTTCGGTGAAGAATTCCCGCGTGGTGAGATGAAAGGGAATGTAGGGCGGGCGATAGGCGTCGATGGCGATGATATCGTACTTGCCTGCCTGGTAGCGTAAAAAGGTGCGGCCATCCTGGGCAAAGGCGCGCAGATTAGGCTCGGTCATGGCAAAGTAGCGGCGTCCCACCTCGATGATCGCCGGATCAATTTCCACGCCATCGATGGCAATGGGGCCGTAGGCCTGGGTGTAGAGTTTGGGAATGGTGCCGGCAGCCAGGCCGATCAACAACATGCTGCGCACATCGTCTTCCTGGGCGGGACTTGCGGCAAAGAAGGGAGCCAGCAGGAAATAGTCCCAGATGCCGTCGCTGAGTTGCATGTTGGGGCGATACACCGAATGTACGCCTGCCCCTTCGTTCAGCTTCAGCACGATTTCGGGGCCGTTGCGTACAACCCGGATGTAGTTGTACGCCGATTCCTGTTCATACAATGTGAGCCCGTCGGAATGGATGGCTACTCGCGGCAGCAACAGCAATGTCATCAGCAGCCAGATCAGCAGACCCAGCCAGGCGCGGCGTCGGCGCATGCGCAATCCCACCAGCACCGTGATCCCCAGCAACAACAATCCCAGGCTGATAAACGTGCGCCGCGTGCCCAGGTTGGGGATCATGATCAACACGGTGACGAAGACGCCCAGAATAGAACCGATGGTAGAAAGGGCGAATACGCGGCCTGCCACTTCACCGGCCTGTTCGGCGCTGCGCACCAGCAGGCGGATGACAAAGGGGCTGACCATGCCCAGCAGGATGGTGGGCAGGCTGAACAGGGCCAGGGTGGCAACAAAGGAGGCGGCGAGCAGGGTGGTGTCGTAATTGACAAAGACCCCGGCTGCTTTTTGTAATATGGGGCGGCTGATCAGGGGTACCATTGCCACGCTGACTGCCGCCACTGCTGCGATGGTGAGCAGGAGTTCGGTGTCAGGCCGTCTGTCGGCCAGGCGTCCTCCCAGCCAGTAACCCACCGCCAGATACAGGAGGATGAGGCCGATCAGGCTGGCCCACACAAAGATGGAATTGCCAAACCAGGGATCGAGCAGACGGCTGGCGGCCAGTTCAACGCCCAGGCTGGTATAGCCGGCCACGAAGACAACGATGTACAGCAGGCGTTGGGGCGGAGGGACGGTATGGGATGAGGGGGGCACGGGGTAACTACAGGAGGCGGGGGATGCGCTGGCCGCTATGTTCCGAGAGCAGGTCAATCAGCACCTGCCCCATGCGCTGTGGATCGTGCCGCCAGGGCTGCTCGGGGTTGCGCAGGTCGGCTGTGACCAGGCGGTAGTGCATGGGCTGTCGCTTGGGCAGAGGCACCCAGGCGGATTGACCTCCCGGCGGCGGGGTTTTGTCCCAGGTATGATTGGCGATGACGATTTCGAACAGGCCGCGGCCGGCATGGCGTGTCAGGGCCTGCACGTGATCATCGACATCGTAGCCGGTGGTTTCTCCGGGCTGGGTGGCGATATTGCACACATAGATCTTGAGGGCCGATGATGCCTGAATGGCCTGCTTGATCTCCGGCACCAGCAGGTTGGGCATGATGCTGGTATAGAGACTGCCGGGGCCCGCCACGATCATGTCGGCATCGAGGATGGCGCGCAGGGCTTCGGGATAGGCCCGTGGCGCCTCCGGATCCAGATAGATGTGATGGATCTGACGGCCGTTGCCCAGCTTGGGGATCAACGATTCGCCGCGGATGCGCTGCAAACGACCGGCATCGTCTCGCACGTCGGCAACCAGTTGCACCAATTCGAGTGTGGAGGGCAGGACGCGGCCGCGCACTGCCAGCACGCGGCTTGATTCCAGGAGCCCCTGCTCGAACGAGCCGGAGATCTCGGCCATGGCAGCCAGATACAGATTGCCAAAGGCGTGGCCTTCCAGACCGGTGCCGGCATGAAAACGATACTGAAACAGACGGGCTGTGGTGGCTTCGGCTTCGGAGAGGGCGGCGATGTTGTTGCGAAAATCGCCCGGTGGCAACAGGCCCAGCTCGGAGCGCAACCGGCCGGAGCTGCCGCCATCATCGGCTACCGTGACGATGGCGGTGATGTTATCGGTATAGGCCTTGAGCCCCCGCAGGACAGCGGGCATGCCCGTACCGCCGCCGATGCATACGATGTGCGGTCCTTGCTGCCGACGATGATGGCGATAGATCTCGGTGAGTACGTCTTTATCGGGCCGGGTAAAGGGCGCCAGCAGGGCCTGGTTCAGGCGGAACAGGCCCAACAGCGTCAGCCCTATGCCCACCAGGCCCAATGCCAGGGCCCGCAGGGGGCGGGGCAAAAAGCCCAGGGTGAGCCAGTGGATGATGCTGGGATAGCCGGTATCCATGTATAGCTCGCGCAGCAGATAGGTGGCGCCCATGCTGATGAAGGAAATACCCAGAAAAACCACCAGCAGCCAACGTTTGATATGAAGTCCGGGCGTCAGCCAGGTACGAATTGTTTTCAGACTGCGTTGCCAGTGCATAGATTACCAACCGATGAGACGAATTCCCCTTCATTCTAACTTGGGGGAGGGGAGGCGCCAAATCC
>JAJRXO010000180.1 GCA_024276255.1 Chloroflexota bacterium
ACCAGCCAGAGTGCCGGTTTTTCGAGCTTGTTTTTCAGCACGGCTTCGCGGCCCAGCCAGGGGCCTTTGTCCCAATCGCATACCCAGGCCAGGCGGGCGCCCATCGGCTCCAGGAGGGCGTTGATTTCGTGGCCATAGAGGGGCAGACAGGCTTCGAAGCGCAGCGAGTCGCGGGCTGCCAGGCCGCAGGCCATGAGGCCCTCATTTTTACCTGCTTCCAGCAGGCTTTCCCACATGGCCACCGCCTTTTCCTCGGGGAAGAAGAGCTCGTAGCCGTATTCGCCGGTATAGCCGGTAGCGCCGATCAGGGTGTCGATGTCGGCTACCTGCGCCCGGGCTGCCGTGTGAAACTTCACCTGTTCCAGGTCGAGATCGGTAAGTTTTTGCAGCACATTCTGCGCTTTGGGCCCCTGCAGCGCCAGCATGTAGGTGGGATCCGAGATGTCTTCCAGCTCGCAATCAAAGCTGCTGATGTGAGTGTCGAGCCAGAAAAGGTCTTTATGGCGATTGGCGGCATTGACGATAATCCACCACTCGTCGGGCAGACGATAGATGAAGATGTCATCCACAAAGGTGCCATCGTCATAGCATAGGAAGCTGTATTCGGCGTCCCACACCTTCATCTGACTGACGTCACGGGGTTGCACGTACTGCAGAAACAGCTCGGCATCCGGGCCTTTGAGGATGAACTGGCCCATGTGATCGATGTCAAACAGGCCTGCTGCCGTACGCACGGCGTGGTGTTCGGCCAGGGGGCCGGTGGGATATTGGACGGGGAGTTCGTATCCGGCGAAAGGAACCATGCGCCCTCCCATGGCGACATGGCGTTCGTAGAGGGCAGTGCGTTGTAATACGCTCATCTTGCACCTTCCAGCGATGAGAATGAAGAGGACTCCGGCGAATAAAAAGAGCCATGGATGAAGGTCATCCCGGCTCTTTACTCTGTCCTGAAACCTGAGAGATTGACCCGTACGATCGCGGCACAGGCTTACCCCGTCGGTGAAGGGCCGCCCGCGGGCAGCACCTTGCTCTCCAGAGCGCTGTCGATGTGCGATCCTTTTTGCCTGAGAGATTGGTCAGTCCGACCGGTACCGGACCAACTTGCCCCTTCGGCGATCAGCAGTCATTGCTGATACTCTCTCGCACACTTCGGCCAGCAAGTATAGTATTGGACGTGCTCATGTGCATGCCAACCGGCAAAGCGTCGGGCATACGGGATGAGTGCATGTAGTGTATCATTTGTACGACCATTCGTCAACGATCTGGGCGTACGGGGTGCTGGTTCTGTATCTTGTTTGATGGAAGCCCGGCTTCGCTGCCGCCATTGTTCAACTTCTGGCAGCCATGTGAAAGTTATAGAGGCGCACAGTGTACTTATCTATTAAGCATGCTGATGAGCGCTCGCAGCGTGTATCTCATTTTCGGAGGTGCTCGCTATGCTATCCATCATGCAACTGCTGTGGCTGTTGGCAGTGTTGTTTAGCGAACCAGGCGATCCCCCCTGGTAAGCCGAAACACGGACATCACAGCAACGACCCGCTCTTGCGAAGAGGTTTGCCGGCGCCTCTTCCGGGACGCCACAATGAGGTGTGGGGCTGCCTGTGTAAACGAACATCCTTCACCCGCCCATGGCCCTTATGCCAGGCCGAGCTGCACAAACGCGGCCCAGGCAAAGGGCTGTGGTTCCTGCGCCGCTGTTTGCCGACGCGCCGCCAGGAGGCCTGCAGCATAGCCTGGAGCGCCCGCGGCCAGCGCCGCATAAAAGCGCCGGAAAAAGGCCGCTGTGGGTGCGTCGGCCACCGGCCATAACGTTGCAACCACAGTATCGGCTCCCACAGTTAAAAAGGCGTGCGCCATGCCCATCTGCTCGTCCCCGGCCCACACCTGCCCCACGGCCGTGTCACAGGCGGCAAGCACCACGGCATCCGCCTGTAAATGCCACTGCAAAATATCCGGCGTATACAGCACGCCATCACTCAGCAACAGATGCGAAAGATAGGCCTGCGAGGGATGCAGCCGCACATGGCTGGCAAAGTGCAAAAGCTGAAAAGCCGCCAACCCATCCTCAGCCGCCAGTTTCTGCCAGGCGGCCACGGTAGCCTGATCGTCGGCCAGATGCAGGCTGTGCGGCCCCAGTTGCGCCAGCAGCGCCGCCGCTTCTTCGGCGACAGCTGGCAGCGGGCCCACCCCGGGATGACCGGGCGTGTGCGAGATGCTGCACACCAGGCCCCGAACCTGCGCCAATTCCTGGTGGGGAGAAGACATGGGGCGGGACCGGTCGGACGTTCGGCGTATGAGCGCAGCCAAAAACGGTAGTGACGGCACCTGGCTGAGCCTGGCTTGCAAGCCCCAAAAAGTATGGGCCACCCGTAGAGCCGCAAAAGGAAACGTAACCAGCGGGCCCGATGGTGCAAGGTATACGGTTTCGACGCCGGACAGAAGATCGCGCAGAGATCCGGGTAGCAACAACGCCTCCAGGCGCTGCCATTCGGCAGGGGGATGCGTTGCAGCAGGCCAGTGTAAAAAACGACGGCGATAACTGGCTTCGGATCGACAGGCCAGTTGCACCAGATGCAGGTCCAGCGCGTTCAGAGGAACCACCGCGGCCGCCACCTCGCTGCTGTCCAACCAAAAAACGTACAATTCGCCGGTCCTGGCCTCCAGCCAACCATAAGCCAGACATCCCCAGCGCCGCGGGCCGTGCCGCTCGTCCAGCCGGGCACGCAGGGTAGACAACCGCAGGGGGGGCGCCGTAAACAGGCCTGCATAGGGGGCATTCATGGCCTCGACCCACCGGGTAACGCGCTCAAACTCTTCTTCCTGGACACTCAGCTTTTCCCAGTCTTCATCCAGCCGGGCTTGCTGAATGGTCGTGCGCAAACTTTGCAACTTATGCATTACGGGACGCAGCGAGACAGGAGTGCCCTCCTGGGGGGAAGGCGGCGAAACCGTCGGGCGACGCAGCGTCTGCCCCAGCCGCTCCATGAGCTGTGTGGCCTTTTGCTCTTCCAGCCATGTCAGGGCCAGGGCGTCCTGGCCGTCGTTCAGGGCGGCAGCCACGGCCTGGCGCACCAGGGCCCGGCTTTCGGCTGCCAGATGCGCCGCGCCGGCCGTGGAGACCGCGCCGCGGCGCCAATGATTCAGATGCTGGATGGCTTGCTGATAGGCGTCCAGGGCCTCGTGCATGGTCCCTCGCTGTTGCGCCACCTGCGCCAGTCCTTGCCAGGCTCGCCAGGCCAGGTCCAGCCGCTGAGTAGGGGCGCTGGCCAGCGATCGGTGCAACAGGATCTCGGCCTGCTCATACTCCTGCGCTGCCAGATGGATTTCGGCCCGATAGATCTCGGCGGCCGCGGCCTGATGTGCACGGCCATGCCCGCGCAAGATGGCCGCGCTTGTCTCCAGCAGGACGGCTGCCCGTTCATGGTAGCCCTGCCTCAGGTACAATCGCCCCAGTTGCAGCGCCGTGAGGGCCGATTGGGCGGGGCTCTTCTCCTTGTAGAATGTCTCGCTGCTGCGGCGCAGATAGTCTTCTGCTTCGTGCAGCCGGTTTAAGGCCATCAAGTATTGACCCAGCTTGCGCTGGCACAGCGCCACCTGCAAAGGAGCGCCGGCCTGGGCAAAGAGGTGGATGGCCTCCTGGGTGGTGCGCAACGCCTGTGGCGGTTGGTTGTCGAGCCAATACAGATCTCCCTGGTATTCGGCCAGCATGGCATCGGTATAGGGGATGTGGGGATCGGCCACGAGCTGGCGGGCGCGGGCATACGCCTGCAACGCCAGCCTGGCCAGCCCCATTTGCCGATAACAAAGACCGATATTACCCAGGGTGTGGGCCAGTTCCGCCACAAGGCCGGTGGATTCCAGACGGTCGGCGGCTTGTTTGAACAGATCGAGTGCGGCTTCGGTCTGGTTGAACGCCAGCAGCACCGCGCCCTGGGTGTTCTGGCAACGGGCGAGTGGGATGTCGAGGTTCTGGACGGAAAAGTAGCGGATGGCCGCCCGAGCATGGGCGAGGGCCTGCGCCTGATCGTCGAGCCGGCGATAGGTATTTGCCAGTGCTTTGTCGCAACGCGCCACTTCGTATGCGTCACCCAGGGAAGCAAAAGCAGTGCGTGCTTCACACAACCATGTTTGGGCACGTTCGTATGCGGTGGTCTGATGGGCGATAAGTCCATCCAGCCGCTGGCGCTGGGCGGTCTGCCAGGCATCGAGGGAAGACAGCCGCGCCAGAATGCCCGACGCGCCGTCGTGATCCCCCATGTAGAGGGCCAGGGTCGCCCGCGCCAGGGGCAGATAAGGCAAGATCTGCGCTGCGGCCGCTTCGTCATCCTGATCCTGACAGAGCTCCAGAGCTTCGTGCACGATGGCAGGATGCTTGAGGTCGATGTGTATCAACGCCCGTAAAAAGTGAACCGTGCATATCAAAGGGGCGGGGAGTTCTGGCGAAGCGAGGGTTTCCAGCATCTGCAGGGCAGCGTGGTGTTGTCCGGCCAGATAGGCGTAGGCGGCCTGGCGCAGGCGTATGGCAGGCGAGCGCGAGGGCGCCTGTGGCTCGTCTGCTGCCTCGGGCCACAGCGCCTGTTTGGCCAAAAGCAAATCGCCCCGACGCAGGGCAGCGTCAAGGGCGATGAGGGAGGCATCTTGGGTGGAAACAAGCACCTGCCGAATCATATTGGCGGGGTCAGGGGAGGGTGAGGTGAATGCTGAGGGCGGGAATAAGTGGGTGTTGCGGGGGTTCCAGCCTCACGTCAGGGAAGAATATCTGGCCCTCTGCATCAGTTGTGCCTTGCAAGACCGCGCCCAGGATGACAACCTGTACTTCCACATCTGGCACACCGCCCTGCGGCGACAGGAGGCTCACGAGGAGGCCTGTCTCCAATTCACCGGGCAGGCGGGCCAGTTCGATCGTATAATACCAGCCTTGGGGCAGGTCCAAGTAATTGGCGCCCAGCAGCAGGGGCCGCCGGGCATCAACCGTGGCGCGGGCGTTTTCGTCGGCCCCGGGGGAAATCTGGCCGGGGAACAGGGTAATGTCGATATCGGCAGTGGCCCGTTGCCGCGTCACAGGCATGGCTGCATAGGCAGCCAGCAGGTCATCCAACCGCTCCTGACAGATGGGGCATTGTACCAGATGCGTCGTCAGGGGGTGGTTGTGCCAGCGCTGGGCTTGGTCCCGGGCCAGGTCGGCAGCATAGGCGGCCAGAGCTTCAGCATGGAGATCGCATTCGTCGTCGACGCCGAGCAGGACGGTGATGTCGGGCGGCGCGTGAAAAGGCGAGTGGTTTTTCACCAGCTCCCAGAGTTTGTCTTCCAGTTCGGCCAGGGCGGTGGCGTCGAAGCGGCCAAGTTCTGTCATGATGATTGGGGTGAGAAGCAGGGTTATTCGTCGTGATAGGTCTGGTGCAGGGCCGCACGTGCCCGCGAAAGCCACGTGGTGACCCGAGGAATGGGGACGCCAAAGAAGGCTGCCAGTTCGGAATTACCCATCTGATAAAGGTAGAGCAGGAGCAAGACGATCCGGTAGGATTGGTGGGGTACTTTGCGAATGGCCCGGCGGATGGCATCATGGGCCAGATACCACTCCACAGGATCGGGGGTTTTATCCACCATGACAAGCGTGTCGAGCGAGACCGGCAGGTCGTTGTTGGGGTCTCGCAGTTCCGACAATACCTGGTGCCGGGCCGTGCGCCACAGCCAGCGGTCGAGCGGCGCATCATAGAAGTAATCTTCAATCAGCGCCAGCAGAAGCCGAGAGGCCAGATCCTGACATCGTTCGGTTGTGGGAGCGTGGCCCGTCAGCTTGAGATGGCTCTGGCGTGCAATGTCAAGGAGATGATCGTAGAGCTGAGGTCTGTCACCATCGGGCGTGACACGGATGGCCAAAAAAGTGGCATTAAAATCCGCAAATCCTTGCAGCACGCGGTCGAGCCAGTCGCTGTAAGTGAGCGGGCGTTGTTCGTGCCTGGAGGTGTATTGCTGCACGTGCGCAAAGCGGCGCACCGCCTTGGGCGTGCTTAGCTTGGCGGCCAGGTTGCGTAAATCTCGCTCGGAGATGTCGCCGGCAGCCGGCAGGTTTGACCAGCGTTGGCGCAGCAAATTCAGCAAGTGCTGCTTCTGCGCAGCTGTCCACGCGAGGTCAGGGGGAGGCGGAAAGGGCTGGACCTGTCGAGATGGGGGA
>JAJRXO010000181.1 GCA_024276255.1 Chloroflexota bacterium
GCACATGAGGAGAATTACTCAATGCGTCATTTCACGCACCTGTTAATCATTGTACTCGCTCTTGGCATACTGGCCGCCTGCGGCGGAAATAAGCAGGCGACCGCCATCCCTGCGCCCCGACCAACGCAGGCGGTTGCCACCAAGGCGGCGCCCATAGCAACGGAAGCACCGGCTGCCGCTGCTCTAAACAGCACTGACCACGCTCTGATAGAATTGCCTGAGGTGGATGCGCTGGAAGTGCGGGGCGACATCATCGCCGCCGGCAGCTCCACGGTGTTCCCCCTGGCTGAACGCCTGGCCGAGCGCTTCAGAGACGAGGGTTATGACGGCAACATCACTGTGGACAGCATCGGCAGCGGCGCCGGCTTTGAGCGCTTCTGCGTGGCAGGCGAAACGGACATCAGCGATGCCAGCCGGCCCATCAAGGACAAGGAAGTGGAAAATTGCCGGAAGATCGGACGCACACCTATCGAGTTTCGCGTGGGCACCGATGCCCTGGCTGTAGTAGTGAACCCGGAAAATGACTGGGCCACCGACATGACCCTGGAACAATTGGCGCTGGTCTTCTCCACAGCCGAAAAATGGTCGGATGTGGACCCGAGCTGGCCGGATCAGCCCATTCAGCGCTTCATTCCCGGCACCGACAGCGGCACCTTCGACTACTTCGTGGAAGAGATATTCGACAAGAGCGAAGAGCCCATTCTAGCCGCCAGCAACCTGCAGCTGAGCGAGGATGACAACGTATTGGTGCAGGGGGTAGAGGGCAGCCGGGTCGCCATCGGCTTCTTCGGTTATGCCTACTACAACGAGAACAAGGACAGGCTGAAGGTGCTCACCATCGAGGGCGTGGAGCCCAACCAGGCCCATGTCGATGACGGTACGTATCCCCTGGCTCGCCCCCTGTTCATGTACTCCGATCCGAAGATCATGCAGAGCAAGCCCCAGGTGGCTGCCTTCCTCAACTTTGTGCTCACCCACGTGAACGAGGAAATCAAGGATGTGGGTTACTTCCCCGCCAGTGACGACGCCCTCGACCAGGCCCGCCAAAGCTGGCTCGACGCCATGAACACGAAATAGTCATCACCCAATGCCAGAGATGGCGGACGTCAGGATGAGTCAACATCATTCACCTGGCGTCCGCATACTTGCATTCCGTGTCACGAGGCTCACGCCATGTCAGAAAATGCTCCCGCGCCTGCATTGGCAACCTTACCAGAAGCTGCAATTGCCGCCGCCCTGCGCAAACATCCACGATGGAATGAAACATTCATTCAGGGTGTGCTGTTCGTTTTTGCCACCCTATCCATTTTTACAACCCTGGGGATTGTCATCGTACTGCTGAGCCAGGCACTTCATTTCTTCGAACGCCCTGAGGTCTCCCTGCTTGAGTTCTTCACAACATCCAAGTGGCAGCCCCAAATTGGTCGCTTTGGCATCCTGGTGTTGGTCAACGCCACCTTTCTGACCAGTGTCATCGCCATATTGGTGGCGTTGCCACTGGGGATGATGATCGCCATCTATCTGAGCGAATACGCCTCCCATCGTACCCGCAGCATCCTCAAGCCTGTTTTGGAAATCCTGGCCGGCATCCCCACGGTGGTCTACGGATATTTCGCCTTGACTTTTATGACGCCGATCTTGCGGAAAATCTTCGGCGTGGACGTGGTGGAGATCTTCAATGTGGCCTCTGCTGGCATCGTCATCGGCATTCTCATCCTGCCCCTCATCACCTCCATGGCCGAAGATGCCCTTAGCGCCGTGCCTTATGCACTGCGGGAAGCAGCCTATGGTTTGGGAGCTACCAAACTGGAGACGGCATTCAAAGTGGTGACCCCCGCCGCCATGTCAGGCCTGGCCGCAGCCTTTATCGTGGCCATCTCCCGTGCCATCGGTGAGACCATGATCGTGGCCATTGCTGCGGGCGCAGGGCCGCGCAATTTCAATAGTTGGGATGATGCATTTCGGAACCTGGCCCTCTTCAATCCCTTCAAAGCTGCCGAGACCATGACCGGACATATTGTACGCATCAGCGGCGGCGACATCAGCTATGAATCTATGGATTACGACAGCCTGTTTGCCATCGGCCTAATGCTCTTCCTCATCACTTTCACACTGAATCTCGTCAGTCGCTGGATCGTCAGGCGTTTTCGTGAAGTCTATTGATAGGTTGACCTATGTCCAAGCAATCCCGCTTCCCCGAGGGGAACGAACTCCAGAGAATGATCAAATGGCGACGCCGAAAAGGAATGATCTGGCGTAGCCTGTTTTTGCTCGCCACGACCTTCGGTGTCGTGGTGCTCATGGTTTTGCTTTTAACCATCATCGACGACACCTTCGGCTACGTGGCGGTGCAATATAAAATCGATCCCCAGGAACTGGTACTCAACCATTTCAAGCGGATCGTCCTCAATGCGCCCCGCACCGAAACCAGTGAAGATGATGAATATCTGGCCCAACAAATCGCCAGACGAGACAACGCCGTTGGTTATTTCGGCTATGCCTATTACAAAGAACACGCCGACACCCTGCGGCTGGTGCCCATCGATGGCATCACGCCCGATGCAGAAACGGTTTCAGCGGGCCAATATCCCCTCACGCGCCCCCTGTTCATCTACACTTCTCTGCAGGCGCTGCGAGCGCAAGGTCCGGTGGCCGCCTTCGTAGGCTATTACCTCAGCCATGTGAGCGAACGCATCGATCAGGTTGGCTACTTCCCTGCTCCGCAAGAATCCATCGATCAGGCCCTGCGTACCTGGCAACAGGCCACTAGATTGACCCCCGACACCATGCTTGACAATGTCAGAATGACGGGCGTCATCGTGGCGTCGGGAAGCTCCACGGTGATGCCCATCACCCGTCACATGGCAGAGCAGATGCGGCAGGAGGGCTACGACATTCAGGTGGAAGTGGAGACAGCCGGCTCGGGCGCGGGATTGCAGGACTTGTGCTCCGGCAGGGCTGACATCGCCAACGCCAGCCGCGCCATCGGATTTTCCGAACAGTTGCTCTGTCAGGAAAACAAGATCACGCCCGTTGAATTCCGCATCGCCAGTGACGGGCTCGCCGTGGTCGTCAGCCGGGAAAATGACTTTGTGGATGGCTTCACCGCGCATGAGTTGCAGCAGGTCTTCACCACGGCGCAGAAATGGTCTGACGTGCGGGCTGAGTGGCCTGATCATGCGATCCTGCGCTTGATACCCGCTGCTGATAGCGGTACGTTGGATTTCTTCATGGACAAGATCTTTGGTTCAGACCCGGCTACCCAGCCCAGAGAAGTTCTGATTGCGTTCCTGGAGGAGAACCTGTCCCGGGGCCTGATTCGCCGTTTTAATAAGGAGCAGCCCCTGGAAGCACGGCAGCAGGACGAGCTGTATCAACTCGTCTACGAGCGGGTGCTGGAACCCACCCTCATTAAAACCTGGACTCTGAGTGATTCCATCTTCCACAAAAGTGAAATCGAGATCGCGGCAGCTGAGATCCCCCGATCTGAATTGGTCTTCCGCAGCTGGCTGAACAAGGATTTCCTCACCTCGCCTCAATCGTCTCAGCCAGAGCTGGCTGGCGTGCGTACTGCGATGCTGGGCTCATTGTGGGTTGTGCTTGTTACACTGATCTTTGCAGTACCTGTCGGCATTGGCGCTGCCATCTACCTGGAAGAGTATGGGTCCGGCAACTGGCTGGATCAACTTATCGAGACCAACATCAACAACCTGGCTGGCGTGCCTTCTATCATCTATGGGATGCTGGGATTGGCCGTGTTCGTACGGATGCTGGAACCGCTCACCAGTGGCAAGCTGTTTGGCGTGGTAGACGCCACAACCGCCAACGGCCGCACCATTCTTTCGGCCGGGCTTACCCTGGGCCTGCTTATCCTGCCCATTATCATCATTAACGCGCGCGAGGCCATTCGCGCCGTACCTCAGACCTTTCGCGAGGCCAGCTACGGTTTGGGCGCCACCCACTGGCAGACTATCTGGTCGCATGTGCTGCCCAATGCGATCCCAGGCATCCTCACGGGCAGCATTTTGGCCATCAGCCGGGCCTTTGGCGAGACCGCTCCTTTGGTTATCGTGGGGGCCTCCACGGCCATTTTCATGGACCCCAGCGGCCCCTTCTCCAAGTTTACGACGCTGCC
>JAJRXO010000182.1 GCA_024276255.1 Chloroflexota bacterium
AAGCCTGCCCCACCGAAGCCATTGTGCTGGGCCACTATATCGATCTGGCGGACTACGACCGCCGCGATTTTTTGCTCGATAAACAAGCGCTCCTGAACCCTCCCACTCCCAACAGCATCATCCGTTCCGACGCCTGATCCTGTCTCCCACTGTAATGACTATGACTCTGATCCTGTTTGCTATCCTGGCTTTTATTGCCCTTGTCGGCGGACTGGGGGTGGTGCTGAGCCGTAATCCGGTATACAGCGCCCTCTCTCTGCTGATGAATTTTGCCAGCATTGCCATCATTTATTTCCTGCTGAACGCTCAGTTTTTGGGCGTGGTACAGGTGGCTGTCTATGCTGGCGCGATCGTGGTTTTGTTCCTGTTTGTGGTCATGCTCATTGGCGGCAACATTGGCTCCCTGCGGCATAGCAGCCGTCCCCTGGCCCGGGTCGTGGCCGTGGTGCTGGTGGCGACCTTTTTGCTGACCGTGATCTGGATCGTGATACAAACCCTGCCCCTGAGCACGACATCTGCTGGTCCGCCTGAAGCCGGCAGTGTGCAGGCCGTGGGCGCGGCATTATACACCGATTACCTTGTGCCCTTTGAGCTGGCATCGTTGTTGTTGCTGGTCGGTATGTTGGGCGGCGTGGTTCTGGCCCGTCGCTACAAGCCCCTGACGGAGGATGAGACCTCATGATTCCCACTGATTATGTTTTGATCCTGGCGGCCGTGCTTTTTGCTATCGGCGCGATAGGCATGCTGGTGCGTCGGAATGCCCTCATCATCTTCATGTGTGTGGAGATGATGCTCAATAGCACCAATCTCACGCTGGTTGCACTGGCTGATCGCTGGGGTAATCTCACAGGCCAGGTGTTTGCCTTTATTGTTATGGCGGTCGCTGCGGTCGAAGTCGCCGTCGGCCTGGCCATTATCATGACCATTGCCCGGCATAAAGATACAACCAATATCGACGAAATCAATCTGCTCAAAGGTTGATCCTTCATTCCCACTTATTCTGAGCTTCCCATGCTGAACTACTCCTGGTTGATTCTCTTATTCCCCATGCTGGGGGCCCTGCTGAATGTATTCTGGGGTCGCCGTTGGGGGCCACGTATGGTCAAACTGGTGGCCAATGCCGCGGTATTGGCCTCGTTTGTAATGGCCGTGCTCATGGCTGTTTCGTTGCGGGCCCTGCCAGCCGATTTCCATAACCAATTCGAATTGACGTTGTGGCCGTGGATTCACATCGGCGATTTTCGTGTGGATCTGGCGTTACTGATTGATCCGCTTTCGGTACTGATGGCGCTGGTGGTTACCGGCGTGGGCTTTATCATCCATTTGTATGCAGCCGAGTACATGAAACTGGATGATACGCATCAGCCCCTGGACGACCGTCGTTACGCCCGCTTTTTTGTCTACCTCAATTTCTTCATCCTCATGATGCTGACATTGGTGCTGGCCAACAACTTCCTGCAGCTCTATGTAGGCTGGGAAGGCGTGGGCCTGGCCTCCTATTTGCTGATCGGTTTCTGGTACCACAAACCATCGGCAGCCGAGGCGGGCAAGAAAGCATTTATCGTGAACCGCGTGGGCGATTTCGGCATGGCGTTGGCCATCATGTGGTTGTTTTTCCTCTTTGGCAGCGACGCTGGCACCCTGGCTTTTGCCGACATCTTCCACGCCGTTGAGGCTGCGTCACCGGCTGCGATTTCGGCGATGAGCGGCGTGACGTTGCTGCTATTGCTGGCAGCAACGGGGAAGTCTGCCCAGATCCCGCTGTTCGTGTGGTTGCCCGACGCCATGGAAGGCCCCACGCCGGTGTCGGCTCTGATCCATGCCGCCACCATGGTCACAGCCGGTGTGTACATGATTGCCCGGTTGCATCCCCTGTTCCTGGCCGCGCCCAGCACCATGCAGCTTGTGGCCTGGATCGGCGCCCTTACCGCGCTCATGGCTGCCACCATTGCCGTAGTGCAGACCGATCTCAAACGCATTTTGGCCTATTCCACGATTTCCCAGCTGGGCTACATGTTCCTGGGGGTGGGTGTGGGCGCGTACGCGGCCGGCATCTTCCATCTCACCACCCACGCTTTCTTCAAGGCGCTGCTGTTCCTGGCCGCCGGCTCGGTGATGCATGCTCTGCACGGTGAATTGAACATCGACCTCATGGGCGGGCTGAAGAAGAAGATGCCCCGCACCTATTGGCAGTTTCTGATCGGAGCGGCAGCACTGGCCGGGTTCCCGTTGCTGGCCGGGTTCTGGTCGAAGGACGAGATACTCTATTACACTTTTCAGCAGAATAAGGCCTTATATGCTATCGGTTTGTTCACGGCTTTTCTGACCGCTCTCTACAGCTTCCGGGCGGTCTTCCGCGCCTTCCACGGCCGCCCGCGTGATCAGCATCTGTATGAACACGCGGCCGAACAACCTCAGGGTATGACAGCGCCTCTGTGGGTGCTGGCCTTTGGCGCTCTGTTTGCCGGACTGATCGGCATCCCGGCAGCCGTGGGCGGCCTGTTTGGCATCGAAGAAAGTCATCTGCTCGAACAATGGCTGCACCCGGTGTTTGCCGGCGTTGACTTGCCTTCGCTGCCGCATTTGTGGGAGCTGGGCCTGTTGGGCGGATCGTCGTTAGTGGCGTTGACGGGCATCTATCTGGCTTATGCCCGCTATGTACAGGAGGCCGGCTGGGCTCTTGCCCTGCAACGCCTGTTCTCGCCTCTGCAATCCCTGCTCGAACACAAATACTATGTGGATGAGCTGTACATGGCTGTGATTGTGAATCCGCTGCGCTCCCTGGCCACGTTCTTCTATCGCTTCGGAGATCAGACCATCATCGAGGGCATTGTCAACGGCCTGGGCCGGGTGACGGTAGTCGTCGGCGGCGGGGTGGCGCGTTTGCAAAGTGGCCTGGTCGGACTTTATGCGCTGTCGGTGCTGGTGGGCGTGATTGGCCTGTTAGCGCTGATGCTCCTGTTGGGATAGTCCCTGTCTTCCTATTCTGATTCTTGCCTGCACTCAAACCGCTCATGTCCATGGACCTTACTGCAATTCCTCTCCTCTCTTTGATTATCTGGTTGCCGGTTGTCGGCGCGGTGCTGATGTTCTTTGCCTGCGAGGAACAACAGATCAAGATCATCGCGCTGGCAACCACAGTGCTCGATTTTGTATTGTCGCTGGGGCTGTTGCTTAACTGGACCCCGACCGGCGACATGCAGTTTATGGAAAAACTGCCCTGGATTCCGGCGCTGAACATCAGCTATCATCTGGGTGTGGATGGTATCAGCCTGTTTTTACTGTTGCTCACCACTTTGTTGGGCCCGATTGTGGTTCTGTTTTCGTGGCGGAACATCAAGCAGAATCTGCGGGCGTTTATGTTCTTACTGTTGGTGCAGCAGGCGGGTATGCTCGGTGTGTTTACATCTCTCGACCTGGTGCTGTTCTTCGTTTTCTGGGAATTCACGCTCATTCCCATGTATTTCCTGATCGGTCGCTGGGGCGGAAAGCGTCGTGTTTATGCTGCGGTTAAGTTTTTCCTGTACACCATGGCCGGCTCGGCCCTGATGCTGGTCGTGATCCTGCTGCTGTACTGGCAAACCGGTAGCTTCGATTGGGTCGAATTGCGACAGGTTCCGCTATCGCCCACGGTGCAGACCTGGGCCTTTCTGGCCTTTGCCCTGGCTTTTGCCATCAAGGTACCGCTGTTCCCCTTCCATACCTGGCTGCCCGACGCCCATGTCCAGGCGCCCACGGCCGGCTCAGTGATCCTGGCCGGGGTTTTGCTGAAGATGGGCGTCTATGGGTTCATACGTTTCTGTTTGCCCCTGTTCCC
>JAJRXO010000183.1 GCA_024276255.1 Chloroflexota bacterium
AAATCGGCTGATTTCCGCATCACGGTCCGCACCTCCACCCTGTGGGGTGTGGTTGGTATCGCTCTGATCGCTCTGGCTGTTGCCGTGGTCGCTGCCGCAGTCTTCCGCTTTGGGCGCCGCTAAGGCGCAGGAGGTGGAAGCATGTCGTCGGACTATGTGATTCAAACCAAAGGCCTGAGCAAGCATTATAATGGCCTGGTGGCGGTCGATAACCTTGATCTCAACATCAAGCGTGGTGAGATCTTCGGCCTGCTGGGGCCCAACGGTTCCGGCAAAACCACCACCATCCTCATGCTGCTGGGGCTCACTGAACCCACCGCGGGCAAAGTACGCGTGCTGGATTTCGATCCGGCGCGGCAGCCGCTGAGCGTGAAGGCCCGCGTGGGTTATATGCCCGATCAGATCGGTTTTTACGATGAGCTCAGCGCCCGACAGAATCTCGCCTACACGGCTCGTTTGAATGGTTTGCCGGCGGCGGTGGCCGATGAGCGCATCCAGGCGGCCCTGGATCGCATGGGCCTGCTCGACGTGGCCGACAAACGCGTGTCCACCTTCTCGCGAGGTATGCGTCAGCGCCTGGGTGTGGCCGATGTGCTGATCAAGCAGCCGGAAGTGATCATCATGGATGAGCCCACGCAGGGACTTGATCCCGAGGGCGCTCATGCCTTCCTGCGAAACATTCGCCATCTGAAGGAAGAAGGCATTACCATCTTGCTCTCTTCACATCTGCTGCATCAGGTACAGGCCGTATGTGATCGAGTAGGCCTGTTCTATCGGGGCAAGATGGCGCTCTCCGGTTCGGTGGCCGAGTTGGCCCGGAAGGTGATCGGCAGCCATTATCACATCGAGGTGGAAGCCTACGGTGATCAGAAGGCGCTGATCCAGGCTCTACAAAAGGTGCCAGGCATCTCGCGAGTGCAGGCGCATGGCAATGTGTATGACATCACGGCCAATTCCGACCTGCGGGCCGAGGCAGCCGAGGCCGTCGTGAAGGCGGGCGGACGCCTGCTGGCGCTGCGGGTGGAAGAGCCCAGCCTGGATGATATCTATGCCCATTATTTCCAGGAGGTGGAACATGACAGCCACAGTTAAATCGCAGCCGGTACGCCAGCGCGAGGGTTCACCCTGGACAGGCATGTGGGCAGTGATGTTCAAGGAGATGGCCGATCACCTTACCAGCGCCCGCATGCGCATCCTGGAGATCCTGATCCTGTTGACGGCAGTGGCGACGGTTTATGCCGCCATGCAGGATATCCGTAGCAGTATTGGCTCCGATCCATTCCTGTTCCTCAAGCTCTTTACGCTTTCCCGCGATCCGCTCCCGGCATTTGTCGGCTTCCTGGTCTTCCTGGTGCCGCTGGTTGCTATTGCCCTGGCATTCGACGCCATCAACGGCGAATTCCACCGCCGCACCATGTCGCGGGTGCTGGCCCAGCCCATTTATCGTGATGCCCTGCTCATGGGGAAATTCCTGGCCGGTTTTCTCACCCTGGCGCTGGTGCTCACCACCATCTGGTTGTTGATCATCGGTCTGGGATTGATCGGCCTGGGGGTACCCCCCAGCGGCGCTGAGGTGGCACGCATGCTGGGTTTCCTGCTGGCAACGATCTTTTACGGCGGCTTCTGGCTGGCCCTGGCCATGGTGTTCTCCATTGTTTCCCGCCAGTCAGCCACGGCAGCGCTGGCATCGATAGCCACGTGGTTGTTCTTCACCGTGTTTTGGCCCATGCTGGCGGGACTGGCCACGCAAATGCTGCGTCCCATTCGCCTGGGCCTGCCGCAAGAGATCATCGCCCAAACGCAGTTGCAAATGACACTGTCCCGGTTCTCGCCCAACACCCTTTATAGCGAGACCATTCTTGCTTTCCTCAATCCCACCCTGCGCTCGCTGGGCTTCGTGCTGCCGATCCAGCTGGAGGGTGCGGTGTTGGGCACGCCTCTGCCCCTGGCGCAGAGCCTTCTTCTCATCTGGCCGCAATTCACCGGTCTGATTGCGGCAACCATTTTGCTCTTTGCCGCAGGATACGTCCTGTTCCAGCGACAGGAAATACGCGCCTGAACGGCAGAAGCCGGGTTGGTCAACGCGCCCGCAGGGTTCCCTGTGGGCGTTTTTTTATGATCGGGTCGGAGATCATGTGGGGAAGAATTGTAAGCCAGCTTCTCCAATCGCTGAATTCAGTTCGCACTCGAAGATCAGGCATGATATACTAATGCTCTCTTCATCCAGACACACGGTCAGACACACGGTATCATAATGTTGTGCGTTATGTATGAGTCATCATGCATATTGTGCCGAACAGGTGTCTGACAATCGTTTTCATCTTACGTCGTATCCAATCTTTCACTGAACGAGGGAGTGAACTGCTTATGGCTAGCCAAGACGCAAAACAAGAGGGAACGGGCTCGCGATTAAGTCCCGCCGCCGAGCGCTTTCAGGCTGTGAAGGCAGCTTCCAAGAAAGTGCTTACCCGCAAGGAACGCGAAGCGGCTCTCGCCGACAAGGCTGTCACCGTAGCGCCGGCCGCTACTCTCAGGAAAAATGCCGAAAGCGCAAGTGGACAAGACTGAGCCGCTCGCCATTAACCGCCGCGAATTCTTTACCTGTGCCTGGGGGTATTATGGAAGGGCCTGTTTGACCGCACCGAGACATCTGAAGATGGTTCCAGCCTGACCGATGCCGAGATATCGGACATCATTTCATACATCGAAACCCTTTCAGATCATATTTTCCAGAATTGTGGCTGTAGCCATACCATGGCCGATGCACATGGTTTGCAGGCCCCAGCGGGCATGATGGCGTTGCATGCCATGGATCAATGTGCTCATGATACGAGCGCCGCTGGCGCCCAACGGATGCCCCAGGGCAATAGCGCCTCCATGCGGATTCACGCGGGCAGGGTCCGGCTGGATTTCCTTCATCCAGGCCAGCACCACCGAGGCAAAAGCCTCGTTCACCTCGAAGATATCGATATCCTGCACACGCAGGCCGGCCCGCTGTAATACCCTGCGCGTGGCCGGGATCACACCGGCCAGCATGAGCACGGGATCATCGCCCACCACTATCCGAGAGACAACACGGGCCAGGGGTTTCAGATGGTATCGGGCAACAGCCTGTTCCGAGGCCAGCAGCAGGGCGGCTGCGCCATCGCTGATCTGGCTGCTGTTACCGGCCGTGATCACGCCATCCGGCCGAAAGGCCGGCGGCAGGGTATTCATTTTGGCCAGATCGGGCTGAAAGCGAATTCCTTCATCGATCGTAAGCTCGCGCATGCCCTCGGCTGTTGGCACCTGCATGGGCACGATCTCGGCGCTGAAAGCGCCTGCACGGGTGGCTGCCGCGGCCTTGATGTGGCTGTTGAAGGCGAATTCATCCAGTTCCTGCCGCGAAAGCTGCCATTTCTCGGCCATCATCTCGGCCGAGATGCCCTGCGATACGAGCTTAAAGGGCAGCTCCGGCCACTGCGGAGGATAGTC
>JAJRXO010000184.1 GCA_024276255.1 Chloroflexota bacterium
TCAGCGGGAGCGTCCTAAAAGTGTGGCAGGAGTGCTCAGGTTCCTCCCTGTGTACAGCTTGGCTCAGCGTTATCGTGGCCACCCCCGCCGGGGGACATCATCCCCCGGCGAAGGTGGGCCGCGATAACACGGAGCTGGTCTTGTCCGCACACTTGGAGGAACCAAACCCGCCACTTTTTTGGGACGCATCCGGTGTGCAGATAATCCTGGATGCAGGCGCTGTCATGTGATATGATGTGCGGCACTTGATTTAGCTGTCTCCTTATCTTCTCGAAGCGATGTCCTCCCATGGCGTATGATACACCCTTGCAACTGAGCGAACGAGACCAGGCCATGCTGGCCGGTGAATATGGGCCGGCCACGCAAATGGCCATGCGCATCCTGGTGCAAATGGCGGGGATTTACGGCGCCCGCGAGCTGCTCGACATCAGCGCCGCTCACATCGACAGCACCATTTACATCGGCGAGGCCGGCCTGGAATACGCCGAACGACTGGCCTCGTTGGGGGCAAAGGTGGCTGTGCCCACCACCCTCAACGTCAGCGGCCTGGATGAGGCGCACTGGCAGGAATGGGCGGTATCATCGGACTGGGCGGAAAAAGCCCATCGCCAGATGGTCGCCTACGCCAGCATGGGCACGATTCCCACCTGGACCTGCGCCCCCTATCAAACGCCAATAAAACCGTCCTTGGGCCAGCAGATCGCCTGGGGCGAATCCAACGCCATTGTCTACGCCAACGCCGTGTTGGGAGCCCGCACAGAGCGATATCCCGACCTGCTCGATATCTGTTGCGCCATCACAGGCCGGGCCCCGGCCACGGGCCTGCACCTGGAGGAGAATCGCGGCGGCGATATCCTCCTGCAATTGGTGGATATCCCCACAACTTTGCAGGAGCGTGACATTTTCTATCCCGTTCTGGGGACATTCATGGGGAAGTTGGCGGGGGATCGGATTCCTGTGATTGCGAATCTGGAGGCCCGGCCCACGGACGATCAACTCAAGGCACAGGGCGCGGCCGCGGCCTCTTCGGGGGCGGTGGCCATGTTTCACATCGTGGGCGTCACGCCGGAAGCGCCCACGCTTGCCGCGGCTTTTCAAGGCAAAGAGCCCCGACACTGCGTGCAGGTAACCCTGGAGATGCTGACCGAGGTGTATCGCGGACTGACTACGAGCCAGGATGACAGCCTGGATTTCGTGGCTGTGGGCTGCCCGCACTATTCATTGGCAGAATTGCAGGAACTGGCTGCCCTGGTGCAGGGCAAGCAGCGACATCCCAACGTCAGATTTATCGTCACCACAAATCGACGCAATAAAGATCTGGCTCGCAAGGCCGGTTGTCTGGCGCCGCTGCTGGCATTCGGCTGCCAGATCACCCTGGACACCTGCATTCTGGCGACGCCCATGCTGCACCGATCTCTACGCTCGATGATGACCACGTCCGGGAAATTCGCCTATTATTCGCCTGGCATGCTCAACGTGCAGGTGACGTACGGAACGCTGCAGGAATGCGTTGCCTCCGCGGTGGCAGGACGTGTAGTGAAAGGAGTCGATGCATGGCCGACTTAGTTCTGCAGGGTCGTCCCGTCGTCCGCGGTGTTGCACAAGGGGAGGCGTTGATTTCCCCGGAGCCGCTTTCTTTCTGGGGCGGATATGATTTCACCACCGGAGAGATCACGGATCGCCGACACCCCCTGTCCGGGCAAAATGCCGGCGGGAAGGTGCTGGGCGTGCCCTTTTCGCGCGGGTCTTCCACGACCACGGCTGTCCTGCTGGAGGCGATTCGGGCCGGAACCGCGCCGGCAGCGATTCTGATCACAGAGGATGATTCCTTCTTCGCCCTGGCAGCTATTGTCGCCCGCGAGATGTATGATTACCGCCTGCCCATCATCGCGCTTACGCCAGCGGATTATGCGCGGCTGGCGACGGGTGATTGCATCCGGATCACCGAGGAAGGCTCGGTAATCGTGACAAAGGAATAATTGTCTCCGGCATGCCCCGTTCTCA
>JAJRXO010000185.1 GCA_024276255.1 Chloroflexota bacterium
GCGTAGCTGGTGGCGCCTTTGCGGCGAGGGCTTTGACGACGGCCAGTATGGGATACACGTGACCGCCGGTTCCGCCCCCAGATACGAGAATTCGGGTCAAGGCTGAACCCTCCGCGTCCGTTGCGGGAGATGTTGAGGAGGATGCCCAGGGCAATGAAATTGGCCAGGGTGCTGGATCCTCCATAGCTGAAGAAGGGCAGGGGCAGGCCGGTGTTGGGGAAAGTGGCTGTGGCCACGGCGATATGGATCAATGCCTGCCCGGCGATCCAGGAGGTGATACCCACAGCCAGCAGGGTGCCGAAGGCATCGGAGGCGGCCATGGCCACTTTCAATCCCCGAAAGGCGAAGAACAGAAAGCAGAAGATGACCAGTAAAGCGCCAACAAATCCCAACTCTTTGCCGATGACAGCAAAAATGGAGTCGGAGTGTGGCAAATAGAGCTGGTTGGTGGCATCCAGGCCAGCACTTGCCAGGCCATTACCGAACCAGCCACCATCGTAAATGAATTGCACGCCGTGGCGGATCTGTGGGTCTGTGATGTTGAAGGGATCCGAGAATCCGGAGATAAAGCGTGAGATACGATCCTGAGCATAGCTGAAGATACTCACCGCCAGGATGGCGACGAGAACAAAGAGCCCGAAGACGGTGCCGATCTGGATGATGTCGGCCCCGGCAATGAAGAACATGATCATGGCTGCCATGATGATGACCAGCGAGGTAGACAAATCCGGCTCGACGATGATCAGGCTCACGAGTAAGCCCAGCAAAAGAGCAAAGGGAATCAGACCGTAATTGATGTCGCGAATGCGTTCACCTTTGCTGCTGAGCCAATAGGCGATGTAAATGGTGATGGATATCTTGGCGAACTCGGAGGGCTGCAGATTCATGGGTCCCAGGCGGAAGGACTGCCGGGCGCCATAGATGGGGTCGGCCACGGCCAGAACCAGGGCTAGCACGGCGAGGGTGAGCATGGTGAGGGGAAGGGAGAGTTTCTGCCATGAGTGATAGTCGATGTTGATGGTGATGGACATGGCCCCGAGGCCCAGCGCCACCCACAGCACCTGTTTGAGGATGAGTGTCGTGAAGTTGCCTGCGTAGGCGTAAAAGGATTGCGAATAGGAGGCGCTGAAAAGCATCACCAACCCGAACAGTTGCAGCCCAATGATGAGCACAAGTAGGGTGTAATCGAGATCTGCTGTTGCGGCGGCGTTCTTTTTCATGATCGGCTCCAAGGCACTGAAGACCTACAAGGCGTTGACAAGGTCGCGGAAATGGCGGCCACGGGCGGCGAAATCGACATAAGCGTCGAAGCTTGTGCCACCCGGCGATAGCAGTACGACATCCCCTTCCCGGGCCAGCCGGGCGGCTGTCTCGACTGCTGTTGGCAGGTCGGGAACGCGATGGATGGCAGGGACAGCGTGGGCAGGGTGGGCCATGAGGGCGGCCTCGATAATGGGTGCGGCTTCGCCAAAGGTGATGAGATGGCGTACTTTCTGTTGCACGACAGACGCCCATTGATCCCAGGGCAGGTGCTTATCGCGGCCACCCGCCAGCAGGATAACGGGCTCAGTAAAGCTACGCAGGGCGGCCATGGCTCGCTCGGGCGACGTGGCGATGCTGTCGTTGATCCACAGTACGCCGTGCAGGCGCCGCACTTCTTCCAGGCGGTGTTCTACACCGGTAAAACTGCGGATCACTTCCTGCATGGCTGCTAGGTCGGCGCCAGCCGCAGCGCTGATGCAGGCGGCAGCCAGGATATTGGCCAGATTATGACGACCGCGCAATCGTACCTCATTCGTGCGGGCCAGCAGCTGCTGGCGATCCTGCCAGCGCAGCATCAGGCGGTCGCCATCGAGCCAGGCGCCGGCCTGAGATGGCGTTCGTTCCAGGCTGAAACCGAGCACCTGACCGGTCAGGGGAAATTCCCATGCCGACTGGCCGATGCCGGCGCGGATCTGCACGCGTCCGCTGTCCACCCATGATCCCAGCAGAGGATCATCGAGATTGAGTACGGCGAAATCATCATTGTCCTGCCAGGCCAGCAGATGGGCCTTGGCCGCGATGTAATGGGCCATGGAAGGATGGCGGTCGAGATGGTTGGGTGTGATGTTGAGGAGGGCGCTGATGTGCGGGCTGATGCCCTGGGGCTGATGCCAGGGACGGGCCGTGGCCGGGGGGCCGGGCCCCCAGTAGAGGAGCTGAAAACTGGACAGTTCCATTACCACCCGATGAGCGGGCTGGATGGTTGATAGCTCTTCCAGCAGGGGACTACCAATGTTGCCTCCCAGCCAGGTCTTGTATCCAGAAGTGCTGAGCACGCGGGCGCACAGGGTGGTCGTTGTCGTCTTGCCGCTTGATCCGCTGATGCCAACGATGGGAGCCGGGCAACGACGGGCAAACAGGCGGGTCTCGGTGCTGATGGGGATATGGCACCGGCGGGCGACTTGCAGCAGGGGGATGTCCTGGGGCACACCGGGGCTGACAACCACGCCGTCGACGCCATCGAGCAGGTCGGGGTTCTGTGGCCCCAATCGTAGTTCGACGTTGGCATCGGCCAGTTGCGGCAGCACCTGGCTCAGCTGCTCGGCGCTGCGGATATCACTGGCGATCACCCGCGCGCCCTGGCGACTGAGCCAGCGACAGACGACGGTGCCTTCGCGGGCCAATCCCAGGACGAGCAGGTTCTGCGAGTGAAATGCGTTCATGGTTTAGAGCAGGGCCAGGGCGATTCCCAGCATGCTGGAGAGCATGCCGATGAGGAAAAAGCGTTGGCTGACATGGGTCTCGGACCAGCCGGAGAGCTCAAAGTGATGATGTAGAGGGCTCATCTTGAAGGGCCGGATGTCACGGCCCAGAAAGCGACGGGAGAGTTTGGCCGAGGCCACCTGAATGATCACGGACATGGTTTCGGCCAGAAAGGGAAAGCCAATAATGGGCAACAGCAGCCATTGACCGGTCATGAGCGCCACCACGCCCAGGGTGGCGCCGAGGGCCAGCGAGCCGGTATCGCCCATGAACAGTTCGGCCGGATAGGCATTGAACCACAAAAAGGCGAAGGTGGCGCCCACGATGGTGAAGCAGAAGGCGGCCAGCCATACCTGGCCCTGCATGAAGGCGATGATGCCATAAGCAGCGAAGCAGACGGCGGCGATCGAACCGGCGAGACCGTCCAGGCCGTCGGTGAGGTTGACGGCATTGGCGGTAGCGGTCATGATGAAGACGGCGATGGGCAGCCACCACAGGCCAATGTTGATGCGTTCGGGAATGGTGGGCACGGCAATGCTGTGCAGATCCAGCCGCCAGTACATGGCGATGGCCAGCAGGGTGGCCATCGCCAGCTGGATAGGAAACTTGGAGCGGGCCAGCAGGCCCTGGGCGTCCCCGCGGCGACGGCGAATACCAGCCACATCATCCAGAAAACCCAGGGCGCCGAAGCTGAGCATGGCCATGGTCGGCACCAGCACGGATTCGCCGATGACGTTGAAGCCCAGCAAATTGGCCAGATTCAGGCCCAGGTTGATGATGACCACACTGAAGATGATCAGGATGCCGCCCATCGTGGGGGTGCCGGCCTTGCTCTGATGCGATTGCGGGCCTTCCAGGCGGATGCGTTTGCCCATCTGGTGGCGCCGCAACAGACGAATGAGCGGCGGTCCCCAGGTGATGGTGAGCAAGAACGCAAGAGCGCCAAGCGTTAGGGGATATGACATGAGATAAGGAATGCGGGTGGGGGAATCAGGTAGGCGTGGGGGAGACGCTAATGGCGGCGACCAGTTTCTCCATGTTCAGGGCTCGCGAGCCCTTGATGAGAATGATGTCGCCAGGTTGACCCAGCGTTTGCAGCAGGGTGCGGGCTTGCTCGATGGTATCGAAGCTGTGCACCCGGGAGGTCTCAAGGCCGCCGAGTATCGCTTCACTGGCAATCCAGCGGGCGCGTGGCCCCACTGTGATCAATACGTCAGCAACTTCGGCAGCCTTTCGACCCACCAGTCGGTGCCCCGTTTCCTCATAGGTCCCGAGCTCTAGCATGTCACCAAGAACGGCGATATGCCTTCCCTCCAGGTCCGAGAGAAGATTGAGAGCTGCAATGCTGGAAGGGGGGCTGGCGTTGTAGGTATCATCAATGATCGTGCTTTGATGAATACCGGGAGTGATCTCGATGCGCACCTGCGCGTTGATATCATGCAGGCCGCGTATGATTTCTTCCCAAGAGAGTCCGCAGATCAGGCCCACGGCAGCGGCACGCAGGGCCGTGTGCACGCTGTGGCGCCCCAATAGGGGAAGATGAACATAGAGGGTATCCGTGTGAGAGGGGCTGCGGCGATAATGGAAGCGGAAGCGAATGCCTTCCAGTCCTTCGCTTTCGATTTCATCGGCCCACAGGTCTGCTTCGGGGTCGAGTCCATAGCGGAAGACGGGGGCCTGGCTGAGGGGGGCCATCTTGCGCACCCATTCGTCGTCCCAGTTGAGGATGGCGTGGCCTGTGGCGGGCAGGGCTCGCACCAGCTCTGATTTGCCGCGGAAGATGGCATCCATGCTGCCGGCGCGTTCGAGATGAATCGGGCCCACGTTGGTGATGATGCCGATGTGGGGCCGGGCCATTTGGCATAGCTGGGCGATCTCGCCTTCGTAATAGAAGCCCATTTCCAGCACAGCGTAGCGGTGCTGAGGGCGCAGGCGTAGCAGGGTCAGGGGCAGGCCGATCTCGTTGTTGAGATTGCCTTCGTTCCACAGGGTGGGAGCGCGTTGGCGCAATACGGCCGCCACCAGTTCTTTGGTGCTTGTTTTGCCCACGCTGCCGGTAATGCCCACCACGGTGGGCTGATGCTGTTGTCGCCAATAGGCGGCGATCTGCTGTAAAGCCTGCAGCGTATCGGGCACTACAAAGATCAGGGGCCCACGGCCGGGATCGGGTGCGGGTTCCTGCGAGGGCTGCAC
>JAJRXO010000186.1 GCA_024276255.1 Chloroflexota bacterium
AATCTACCCGAAGGCGAGGCCTTTACCTGCCCTGCCCTCGTGGAGGGCACGGTTGTGGCTGATGTGTTGGGCGACTATTTCTCGGAACGTTATGGTCTGCTCAGCGAACCCGTCACCTTTACGATCCAGGAGAGCCGGGTCGTCGATGTGCAATGCACCAATGCAACCCTGTGCGATGAGCTGATCGCCTATCTCGACAGCGACGCCAACGGTCGCCGCGTCGGCGAGTTCGCCATCGGCACCAACATCGGCCTCGACAAGCTCATCGGCAACCTGTTGCAGGATGAAAAGTATCCCGGAATGCACATGGCGTTCGGCAATCCCTACGGCCCCATCACCGGCGCCGACTGGTTCGCCAAAACCCACATCGATGTCATCCCCGCCCAATGCACGATTGATGTCGACGGTCGCCGCCTGATGACTGATGGCGTCTTTGCTCCCGAGATACTGGCCACTATCAAGGACTGAAGACTGGCTATGCCACGCCTGAAGGTGCTCGATCATCACGTCTACTACGAGACCGGCGGTCAGGGGCCGCCGGTTGTGCTGCTGCACCATGCCACGGCCACCCTGCAGAACTGGCAGAAACAGATTCCTCTCCTGCACGAGCTGGGCTATACGACATTAGCCTATGACCGCCACGGTTTCGGCCGATCCGATCCTCTGCCTGCCTGGACACTCGATTATCACGAGGAGGGCGTCAACGAGTTGATCGCCCTGTTGGATGCTCTGGGCTGGGACCAGGTGGCCCTGGTGGGCCACAGCGACGGCGCCACCATCAGCCTGATGACGGCGGCCCGGCACCCGGATCGCGTAGGCGCCATCGTGGCCGAAGCCCCCCACATGTGGATCCGGGGCTTGGATGTGGCAAGCGGCTTCGATACATTTCGTAAAACAGTAGACGCCTCACCGCGCTTCCACCGAGCCATGCAACGCGTTCACGGCCCACAGGCCCAGCAGGTCCTACGGCGCTGGTACGAGCGCTGGCTGGACCCGGCCTTCCGCGATTGGGATGTGTCGGCTGATCTGCCGCGGGTGCAATGCCCGGTGCTGGTGTTGCATGGTGAGCACGATATCTTCTTCCCCTACAGCCACAGCCAGGCTATTGCCGCACAACTCCCCAGCGCAGTAGTTGAGCTCATTCCGGATGCGGGCCATGTCCCCCATCGGGAGAATCGTCCCCTCTTCGAGCGTTATCTGCGTCAATTTCTGCTGCAACACTGGCCCCCACCTCCTATCTGAACCCATGCCATTTTTCCATACCGACCGCGGCCGCTTTTTTTATCGCCTTGTCCCCGGCCAGGCGCCTACCCTGGTGTTTCTGCACGGCAACCTCGGCAGCTCGCGCTGGTGGAAACCCACGCTTGAACGACTACCGCAGGGCTGGCGCGGCATCGCCATCGACCAGCTCGGTGCCGGACAATCTGATCAAAGCGATCGCGCCGAGCGGTACAGCATTCCGGAATTGGCCGCCGATCTGGCCGGGTGTATCGCGGCACTGTCGACGCCCCGCGTGCATCTTGTGGCCCACAGCACGTCCACGCCGGTGGCCATTCACTACGCCTTGAATTTCCCGCAGGAGGTAGCGACACTCACGCTGGTGGGGCCGGTGCCGGTCATGGGTGCGCCTACGCCACCCGAGGCCTATCCCCTGCTCGTTCGCCTGCCCGCTGAAGCTCAACTGCGGGCCAGAGCCCTGCAAGCCAGTCTGCCTGCATTGGCGCCCGACGATCCCCTGCTGCGCCAATTCGATATCGATCTCAGTCAGACCGCGCCCATGAGACTGGTTGCGCAGGCCA
>JAJRXO010000187.1 GCA_024276255.1 Chloroflexota bacterium
CTGCAGCAGATCGAGGATAGCGAGATGCTCGCGTGTCTGGGGCATCACACCCTCGTCGGCAGCCACCACCAGCAGGGTGGCATCAACCCCACCTACGCCGGCCAGCATATTTTTTATGAAGTCGATATGTCCGGGCACATCGACGATGCCTACCGCCTCGCCCGACGGCAGATCGATCCAGGCAAAGCCGAGATCAATGGTCATGCCACGGGCCTTTTCTTCACGCAAACGGTCGGGGTCGATGCCGGAAAGAGCCCGCACCAGCATAGACTTGCCGTGATCGACATGTCCGGCGGTGGCGATAACTTTCATGGTTTAGCTGACGGGAGTAATCTTGTCGGTAAAGATTTTGTTGATTTTGTCACGGCGAACCGCGATATCCCGCAGGTTTTGCAGCCATTCCTGACCGGCGTTCAGTTGCGCCTCGGTTTGTGCCTGCATGGTTTGCCATAGAAGATTGGACAGTTCCTGCAAGGCGTTGATCTCCTGCTCGATACGAGGAAGCAGTGAATCTATGCGGCTGTTTACTTTGTCCTGCTGGTCCCAGTGGAATTGCCATTCCAGCAATTGTTTTTTCCAGCGTTTTTCGTTTTCAGCTGTGAAGTTTTTCAGCTCTTTGCGTTGCCGTTCTTCGGCCAGGCGCTGCAATTCGGCGACCTGATTCTGTTCGGACTGTATCTGTTCGCGGAATTGTTGCAGGGCGGTCAGGGCCTGGCGTGTTTTTTCAAAGGTGAGAGCGAAGTCACGCAATTGCTGCTGTTGCGTCTGCATGGCTTCCTGATTGGCCGTGAACGTGGCTTCCCATTCTTTCATCTGCCGCTGGCGATCGGCATCGGCCAGTTTAAGCGATTCGATGAACTGAGCCTGCCCCCGCTCCATATCCTCCACGGTGGTGGAAATGACTTTGAGCGCGCTTTCGATGCGCTGCTGCTTTTGTTCCAGCACCTGCATCTTACTGACGATGGATTCGACCCGCTTGAAGAGATCGATGGTCTCCTGCTGTACCTGAGCCAGGCGTTTATTGTCGTAATCGCGCTGTTCGAGGATGTAGGAAAGGTTGCGAGTGCGCTGTTCCAATGATTTTGAAAGTTCCGTGACTTCCTGACGCAGGCCCAGGGTAATTTCACCCAAGCGTTGTTCTTCGGCCTTACGCATGGTTAAAGCTTCGTCGATTTCACGCAGGTGCCCCAATTGTTTACGGACCTCGGCCAGTTCACGGGCGTAGCCCTCCCGATCTGTCATGCGGGAGCGTTCGAATTCGCGGCGCGCCTTGGCATTCTCTTCTTTCTGAGCGTCGATCATCAGGGCGACTTCGTTGCGCAGGTTTTGCAGGGCCTGTTCCATCTGGCTCAGTTGGCCCAGTTTCATATTGGCCGTGACAAGTTGGGCCTCGAGTTGCTGGATACGACGAGCCTGATCCTGGGCTTCATTTGTCTGGTTATCGATACGTTGTTGTAGTTTGGTGAGCTCCGCCCGGTCTCGACGGTGTTGTTCGTCGAGCCAGGTTACCATTTGGGCAAGTTGGGTGTTGTCCATGCGTCCACCTTTGGGATAATAGGAGATTAGGGCGAGAATGATTATAACACAGACTTACCCCATCGCGGATGCGGCCAGGGGCTTTCGCTCGCCGGGGACATGCCCGAAATGCTGGGATCACATCTTCCCGCTCCCTTTACATTGCCTGGCGCCCTACTTGCCGTCGTTTGCCGGCGAGGCAGCTGGGTTGTGACTGTTTTGGTGATAAAATTGTGTTTGACGTCGGCAGGGGTCGTCGTTATAATCATGAACGGGTGCATGATTCTACACGCATCGACAAGTGGTTGTAACGGAGCCACGATGATCCGTCGCTATGATCTACGGGTCGATGGAGCCAAGTTACATTTTTTCACCATACGGCCAAAGGAGGCGGTACCATGGACAAACCCTGGCTGAAGAATTACGAACAAGGTGTTCCGGCATCATTGAGCTACCCGGAGACCTCGATTTGGGGCTTGCTGGCACCTTCGTTTCGGGAGTATGCCGGTAACAAGGCACTGACGATGACCCTGCGTTATTTGCCCTTGGGCCTGAAAATTGGCGTTTCGATGACATATCGGCAACTGGAGGATCGGGTGAACCGTCTGGCTACGGCCCTGGCAGGGATGGGAGTGAAGAAGGGCGATCGGGTCGCTATTCAGACGCCAAATTCCCCGGGCGGCGTGATTGGTTTTCTGGCAGCCACGCGCATTGGCGCTATTGTGGTCAATACAAATCCCATTTACACACCGCGGGAGATGCGGCATCAGTTTCAGGATTCGGGAGCGGAGACGATTATCATCTGGAATGAATTGTATCCGAAGTTGCAGGAAATCTATGATGAGACGAACATCAAGAATGTGGTCGTGTATAATCTGAACGATTTTATGGGCTGGCCCTTTGCGGGACTGGTGAAGAGCGCCAGGGAAAAAGAAGGGGGCTGGGTGGATGTGCCGGAGGGGAATGGGGTCTATCAGATGACTTCGCTCATGGCCAGCAACCCGCCGCACCCGCCTGAAGTGACGATTGATCCGAATGATGTGGCGCTGTTTCAGTACACGGGGGGCACGACAGGGGTGCCCAAGGCTGCCATGCTGAGCCATCGCAACCTGGTGGCCAATATCCTGCAATGCCAGGCGTGGTTGACCGATTTGACGCCGGGCCAGGAGAAGTTCATGGGGGCGATCCCCTTCTTCCATGTGTTTGGCATGACGGTAGCCATGCTTTTGGGCCTGAAGTCGGCGGGAGAGGTGTTTGTGGTGCCCAATCCCCGTGATATCAGCTTCGTGATGGAGCAGATTTCGCGGGAGGGTTGCACTGTTTATCCGGGCGTGCCAGCGATGTACATCGGGATCATCAATCATCCTGATGTGGGCAAATACAATTTGCATTCCATCAAAGCTTGCATTTCAGGGGCGGCGCCATTGCCGGTGGAGGTGCAAAAGCGTTTTGAGGAACTGACCGGAGGTCATCTGCGCGAGGGATATGGCCTGACTGAAGCGGCCCCGGTGACGCATGCGAACCCCATTCGCGGAGAATCACGGGCGGGCTCGATCGGTTTACCGTTCCCGGACGTGGAGGCCCGGATCGTGTCGCTGGAGCCGGATGCCGAGGGCAAGCGCCAGGTTTTACCGGTGGGAGAGGCCGGTGAATTGGCGATTCGCGGGCCGCAGGTGATGGTGGGTTACTGGAACAAGCCCGAGGAAACAAAGGTCACGAAGGATGAGGAGGGGTGGCTGTATACGGGCGATATCGCCAAGATGGATGAGGATGGTTATTTCTATATTGTAGATCGCAAAAAGGACTTGATCATTGCTTCGGGTTACAATATCGTGCCCCGCGAGGTGGAAGAGGTGCTGTTCGAGCATCCCAAAGTGCTGGAGGCGGTGGTGGCTGGTGTGCCGCACGAGAAGCGCGGAGAGACCGTCAAGGCGTATGTGGTGTTGAAAGAGGGCGAGCAGGCCACGGCCGAGGAGATTATTGAGTTCTGCAAGCAGAACCTGGCCCCGTACAAGGTCCCCAAGCTGGTGGAATTCCGTTCGGAATTACCCAAGTCGATGGTAGGAAAATTCCTGCGCCGTGTGCTGGTGGAGGAGGAGAAACAGAAGCTGGCGGCCCGGCAGCAGGCCGAAGAGTAGACTGCAGACGTATCACAGTGGTGCGCCTTCATGAATCTTCATCAAGGCGCACCATGTTTTTATGCCAGTTTTGTAAGGCCTGCTCGAGATCGGCGATGATATCTTCGACGTTTTCGATGCCAACGGAGAGCCGCACAAAGCCATCGGTGAGGCCGGTTTTCAGGCGTTCGGCGGCGGGCACGGGGGCATGGGTCATGCTGGCCGGATGTTCGATCAGTGTATCGACATTGCCCAGGCTGACGGCCAGGGTGGCCAGGCGCACGTGGTTCATGAGGGCCACGCCGGCGTCATAGCCGCCCTTGAGCTCAAAGGATATCATGCCGCCGAAGCCGTTGATCATCTGGCGTTTGGCGATGGCATGGCCAGGATGCGAAGGCAGGCCGGGGTAGTGCACGCGCGCGATCTGGGGTTGTTCTTGTAGCCAGCGGGCGATGGTCATGGCGTTTCCGGCATGGCGCTGCATGCGCAATTCGAATGTCTTGAGGCCAATGTTGCCCAGCCAGGTGTCGAAGGGGCTGGGGGTCGGCCCCATGACTCGCAGCATCATTGCCACACTCTCTTTGGGGGCGGTCATGTATTGGCGTTGCGTGCTGACAATGGCGCCGCCGATGAGCAGGCCGTGGCCGGTGAGATATTTGGTGGTGGAATGGATCACCACTTCACACCCCAGGCTGAGGGGGCGCTGGTGATAGGGCGTGGCAAAGGTGTTATCCACCATCACCCAGGCCTGATGGGTGTGGGCGATCTCGCAGACGGCGGCGATGTCGATGATGGCCATGGTGGGGTTGGCCGGGGTTTCGATGTAGGCGAGCGCAGCATGGGGATGCCGGGCAAAGGCGCTCTGCCATCCCGCGGGAGAGATGTCGTCGACCCAAACGGTGTTGATGTGCAGGCGGGGGGCGATCTCGTTGAAGAAACGATAGGCGTTGCCGTAGAGGTGGCGTTGGGTGATGACGGTGTCGCCGGCCTGTACGCGAGCTAAAATGGCCATGCTGATGGCTGCCATGCCAGAGGCGGTGACGTGGCCGAATACGATTTCTTCGGGTGCCTGCTGAGGCTGGTTGCGGATCAGGTCCAGGCCTTCGAGATAGGCGATCTTTCGTGCCAGTTGGGTGGCGTTTGGGTGCCCGCCGCGGGCGTAAATGTAGCCGCTCTCTTCACCGGCAAACACGCGCCCGGCGGTTTCCGTATCGGCAAAACTGAAGGTGGAGTTTTGGTAGATGGGGGTGATGTGGGCGTGCCGGGGATTATCGCCTTCCTGGTAGTGGGTGACGATGGTGCCCAGACCGGCATGGGGAGAAAGCTGTGTCATGGGTGCTCCTGTTTCGTAAATAGTCGATAGTCCTCAGTCCAGCGTCTTTAGTCCGACGCCAGCGCGCAAGGCGTCCGGCTGATAGACATCCCACGCCGGCGCGGCCGGAGGAAGATAAAATCAGAATGATCTGCGAAAATCTGCGTGCATCAGCGTTATCTGCGTCCGCATTTTCATCGGTAATGGCGCCAGCCCGCTTGCCGGTGGACTACTTTTTAGAGGTATGGTCGATTGTCAACGATGAAGGCGCCCGGAAGCGGCATTCACGTTCCCGGCAAAGAAACGGCAGGGCGGATGCCGGTGAAGGTATCCCACCCTGCCAGATCGGAAAGATGAAAGCATTGATGAAACGACTGTAAAAGGGGGCTTAGTCCCAATCTTCTTCTACAAATTGCTCCTGCCCGGAAAGCATGAAGCCGCCCGCGATCATCAGCAG
>JAJRXO010000188.1 GCA_024276255.1 Chloroflexota bacterium
ATCCTGTTCGGCGGCACCGCCATCAACGTGCGCGTGGCCGACGAGCGGCAGCTCAAACTGGCCGGTCGGCGTACCGATCTCCTGGTGCCCAGCGGCGAGATCAGCGTCAAGGCGCCCATTCCCGGCCTTGTAGCGCGCATCCTGGTCAAAGAAGGCGATGAAGTGGCGCTGAATCAGCCCCTCGTACTGCTGGAGGCCATGAAAATGGAAAACGAACTGCGCGCACCCCGCCCAGGCACTGTGACCGAGATCAAGGTACAGGCCGGCGAAAGCGTTGATCAAGGTACACCGTTGCTCATCCTGCACTGAACGAGACAGCCATGAAACATTCATCCCCGCCTCTCACCGACGCCCTGAAGCGCTGGGAAGATACGACCCTGCGCTCTGTGCTCGAACGTTTTCCCGAACGCAAGACCCATTTTCAAACCCCATCCGATATCCCTGTGGAGCGGATTTATCTACCCGAACGCGACGACACCTATCTGCAAAAGCTAGGCTTTCCCGGTGATTACCCATTCACACGCGGGGTGCAGCCCACCATGTATCGTGGCCGGCTGTGGACCATGCGCCAATATGCCGGCTTTGGCTCCGCCGCGGAAACAAATCGCCGTTTTCACTACCTGCTGGCGCAGGGCCAGACCGGGCTTTCCGTCGCCTTCGACCTGCCCACACAAATCGGTTACGACGCGGACCATCCCCTGGCCACCGGCGAGGTCGGTAAGGTGGGCGTTTCCATCAGCTCGTTGGCCGATATGGAGACCCTGCTGCAGGACATTCCCCTCAACAGAGTCTCGGTCTCCATGACCATCAATGCCCCGGCCAGCATTCTGCTGGCAATGGTGATCGGCGTGGCCCGCAAGCAGGGCGTCGATACCAGAGAACTGCGGGGCACCGTGCAAAACGACATCCTCAAGGAATACGTGGCCCGTGGCACCTACATCTACCCGCCCCGTCACTCCATGCGCCTGATCACCGACCTGTTTCGCTATTGCAGTCGTCACCTGCCGCACTGGAATACCATCAGCATCAGTGGCTATCACATCCGTGAGGCCGGGTCCACAGCCGTGCAGGAAGTTGCTTTCACACTGGCCAATGGCATGGCCTATGTGAGGTCGGCACGGGACGCTGGGCTGGATGTGGATGACTTCGCGGCGCGGCTCTCGTTTTTCTTCAACGCCCACAACAACTTCTTCGAAGAAATCGCCAAATTCCGGGCGGCTCGCCGCCTGTGGGCGCGCATCATGCGAGAGGAATTCGGCGCCCGCAAGCCGCGCTCTCTCAAGCTGCGCTTTCACACCCAGACCGGCGGCTCCACCCTGACTGCTCAACAGCCCGAAAATAACATCGTCCGCGTGACCATGCAGGCCCTGGCAGCCGTGCTGGGGGGAACGCAAAGCCTGCACACCAACTCCATGGACGAAGCCCTCTCGCTGCCCACCGAGAAATCCGTGCGCACGGCCTTGCGCACGCAACAGATCCTGGCCTACGAATCAGGCGTCGCCGACACAGTGGATCCGCTGGCCGGCGCCTACTTCATCGAGTATCTCACCGATGAGATCGAACGCCGGGCCGCCGAATATATCGAGCGTATTGAAGCCATGGGCGGCGCGGTGCAGGCCGTGGAGCAGGGTTACATTCAGCGCCAGATCCAGGACGCCGCCTATCGCACGCAGCAGGCCATCGAATCTGGCCAGGAGATCGTGGTGGGCGTCAACCGCTTCCGGGTGGCCGAAGAGACCGCTCCGGAGATCATGCGCGTGGATGCCGGAGCCCAGCAGGCCCAGGTGGCGGCGGTGCAAACCCTGAAAGCCAGCCGGGACGCAGCCACGGTCAACGCCTGGCTGCAACGCATCGAAAACGCCGCCCGAGATGATCAGGCCGAGCTCATGCCGCTTTTCGTCGCTGCCGTCCAAGATTATGTCACCCTGGGCGAAATATCGGACGTGCTGCGCCGCGTCTTTGGCGAATATCAGGCGCCTACGTTGCTATAGAAACGTATTGCGTGTTACGTATTGCGTATTTTTCCCCCCACTCCCACACATCCCACCATGTCCACACCCTACGATCACATCAACCAGCATACCGCCGAAAAACAATACAACTCCCGCATGTGCTTTGTGTGCGGCGTGGAAAACCCCGCCGGACTGCACGCCCACTTTTATCAGATCGAGCCCCAGACCTGCGTGGGCCGTTTTCTTCCCGCCAACCAGCATCAAGGCTACCCCGGCCGCGTGCACGGTGGGGTGGTTGCCGCCATGCTCGATGAAACCCTGGGCCGTGCCGTGTGGGGCGATGCCAGCACCTGGGGCGTCACCGCCGAGCTCACCATCCGCTACAAAGCGCCGGTGCCCCTGGGTGAGATGCTCACCGTGGTGGGGCGCATCACCAGCAACAAACGCCGTCTGTTCATGGCCAAAGGTGAGTTGCTGCTGGCCGACGGCACCGTGGCGGTGGTCGCCCACGGTAAATTCATCAAGCTCGATCTGGGGGACATCCTGGAAGATGAATCCGCGCTGGACCCAGGCAGCGAGCTGTTTATCATTCCCGATCCCGACTCCTCACCTGCACCCTGACAGCACACCTTTCCCAACCCGCTCATGATTCAACGCATTCACCACATAGCCATCGTCGTCGCCGATCTCGATGCCGCCATCGCCACTTACCAGGGCCAGCTGGGCCTGCGGGTAAGCAAGCGCCTGCACATGCCCGAACAGGAAGTGGAAATGGCATTCCTGCCGGCCGGGGAGAGCCTGATTGAGCTGATCCAGCCCATCACGGACGACTCGGGCGTGGCCAGATACCTGCGCAAACGCGGGGAAGGTTTGCATCACATCTGCCTGGCTGTCGATGATATCGATGCCAGTCTGGAGGCGCTGGCCGCCAATGCCGTCCGCCTGATCAATGATCAACCCATCCAGGCAGCTGAAGGCCGGGGCCTGTTCATCCACCCCCAGGCCGCACATGGCGTCCTGATCGAACTGCTGGAACCAGACGAGGAAACATGACGTCATTCATTGGCACAGTGGCCTTATTACTCATTGCCATAGCCGCCATACTGGCATTGCTGGCGGCAGTGGCTGCCTTGCAGGGCCCGCCATCGGTGCTTCATGTCTTCGCAGGCTCGCTCGTGTTATTGCAGCGCCGCGATGGCGGTCAGATCAGCGGCATCCTGCGGCCGACCGCCACAGGTCTGGAGCTACAAAGCGACCTCCGCCCGCAGGCAGATGCACCGCCTGCCCCGGCCAGCATTCTGGTCTACGCCGTCGAATACGACGCAATCGAGCGCATTCAGCGCCTTTCTGCGGGTGGCGGCCGCCTGCCAGCAAGACGCACGAATCCTGCCAGGCGTTTGTGGTATCGATTGGGGGACGCGGTGGATAATCTGCGCGGGCGCACCGGCCAGATCGTACGCTGGCCGGCAGTGCCCGAACACGCGCTGGCACCGCCGCCGGTTTTGGGGTATGATGGCAATCGCTGGGACCCCATGCTGGAACACTGCCTGGGACAACGCGTGGTCTTCCAATGCGTACTGGGCAACATGCAATTCGAACGCATGGGGGTACTCAGCGCTTATGATCAACATTTTCTTCTTTTCAGCCAGGTGCTGCTCCCCCGCAGCGTCTCCTATTCCCTGTCGCAGCCCGATATCAAGACAGAGGTCGTGAACATCCGTCGCCAGGGCTTGCGCATGGAAATCCACAACCGCAGCCCCTATCCTCTGCTCCTGGATGAACTCCACGTTGGCGAACAGGTGCGTGAGCTGGGGATGATGATTGCCGCCGGCGCCAGTTTCAGCATGCATCTCGAACAGGCGTCTGCAGCCAATGATGAACTACGCTGCCAGATTGTGGAGCAAGTCGATCTTATCCTGCCGCGGCGCACCACTCTCATCCGCTACCGCACGGCCGCAGCCGACATCCTGCCCCTTTTCGATGCCGGTTTTGCGCTGCAACCCGTGTCGAACTGGCAGAGCCGCGAGGAAGAACTGCGCTGGACCCTGCGAAACCGCCCTCACGACGCCATGACCGCTGCCAGCCTGGGACGCCTTCTTTATCAGCAAGGGCGCTGGGCGGAAGCCGAGAGCTACTGGCAACAGGCCCTGCAAAGCGCCCAAGCCCTGCCCGACGCCGGGCAACGCGTGCGGTTGGAACTGAGCCAGTTACGTCGCCGCCTGGGCAAGGCCCAGGATAACCAATCCACATGACCTTGATTCTAGGTATTGAAAGCTCGTGTGACGAAACCGCCGCCGCGGTGGTAAGCGATGGCCGCACCATCCGCAGCAACGTGGTGGCGTCACAAATCGATCTGCATCGCCAATACGGCGGTGTGTTTCCGGAGATGGCCTCGCGGCAGCATGTACTGGCCATTTTGCCGGTGATGCAACAGGCCCTGTCACAGGCCGGCGTGAACTGGTCGCATCTGGACGCCGTTGCCGTGACGCGCGGGCCTGGCCTGGCCGGATCGCTGCTGGTGGGCCTGAATGCGGCCAAGGCTGCAGCATGGATGCAGGGCCTGCCCCTGGTGGGCGTGAATCACCTGGAAGGTCACATCTACGCCAATTGGATCTAAGTCGACGGCCACGCCCCTCCGCAGCAATTCCCCGTGCTGGTGCTGATCGTCAGCGGCGGCCATACCGAACTCATCCTCATGCACGATCACGGCCGCTATGAACGGCTCGGCGGCACCCTGGATGACGCCGCGGGCGAAGCCTTCGATAAGGTCTCCCGCGTGCTGGGGCTGGGCTATCCTGGCGGCCCGGCCATTCAGCAGGCGGCCAGTCAGGGCAACGCCCAGGCCTATCAACTGCCGCGAGCGTGGTTGCCCGGAAGCCATGATTTCAGCTTTAGCGGCCTGAAGACGGCTGTGCTGCGCCAGGTGCAGCGCCTGGAAGGCAGCAGCGAGGAACAGGCGCGGCGGCTGACGCCGGGCGAACACCTGTCGGCGAAGCAGATCGCCGATATTGCCGCCTCATTTGAGGAAGCTGTCGTCGATGTCCTGGTTGGCAAAACGATCGCCGCCGCCCGGGCTACTGCAGCCACCGAGATCTGCGTATGTGGTGGGGTAGCCGCCAATGCCCGCCTGCGCAGACACTTCCAACAGCGCTCTCCCCTGCCGGTCTCGGTGCCCCCGCTCTATCTCTGTACCGATAACGCGGTGATGATCGCGGCTGCGGGTCATTATCGGCTGCTGTCAGGGCAGCGCAGCAACTTACAGCTGGATGTCAAAACCCATCTCCCCCTGCACATGATCCAGGAGGCATTGATATGAAACATTTCGCACTGGCCAAACAGGTAGAAGATAGCGGCGAGGTGGCGATGGGGCCGCAGCAATCAGGCATGCTCACAACCTATCTCATTTACGGGGTACTGGCTCCTGGTGAAACCGGCCGTCGCCTGCGTCCTGGCCGGGGACGGGAAGAGATACTGTATCTGATCAACGGCAAGGCACGAATCGAACAATCCGGTCGCAATTCCACCGAGATCGTGTTCGAAGGTGGCTCCGCCATCCCCCTGCCCGAAGGCAGTGATTACTGGCTAAGCAATCTCACCTCGCGGCGTGTGGAGTATGTGATCGCAGGCGGATTTACGGAGCCGGTGCATTTTCTGCGCAAGATCCAGGATCAGATGGCGGAAAAGACGTTCGCACAAACCATTTCCGAGACCTCCAGAAAGCAAAAGTAACGATGAAGGGTGGGGCAAACACAGTGATTTACGGAACTGCACAGCCAGCAAATAGGGTGATTTATCACTTTGGGCAACGCCAACTCATTTGACACATTGGCTGAAGCGTGGTAATTTGATTACGCGACAGGGACAAGCATGAGCGTTCAGGCGTGACAGCAACAAGGCTGATTTGTCTCTGGGAGCATATAATTCGGGTCAACACAGGCCCTTGACTCAACTGAGCGAGTCAATTTGAGGGCCTTTGTTTTTTTCCATCTCTCCACTTTCCTTAAAAGGAGGAAATCAGATGTCCCGCAAGTTACTCATTGTCCTGGCCGTGCTGATCTTATCGGTGCTTGTACTTGGCGCTTGTGCCAGTAACACCACCGCCGACAAGCCGGCCGAACAAACGGCTTCCGAGCCTGCCCCGCAGGAACAGCCTGCCACCAAGAGCACACTCGATGTGGTCAAGGAACGCGGCAAGATCATCTGCGGTGTGAACCAGGCCGTACCCGGCTTCGGGTTCCTGCAATCAGATGGCTCCTTCGCTGGCTTCGACATCGACTTCTGCAAAGCCCTGTCTGCAGCGGTATTTGGTGACACCAGTAAGGTAGAATACCGACCGTTGAACGCGAAACAACGCTTCACTGCCCTGCAGGGCGGTGAAATCGACGTCCTCATCCGCAATACGACATGGACGCTGACCCGTGATACGGAACTGGGCGCCAACTTTGCTCCCACCACCTTCTATGATGGTCAGGGCATCACTGTGCGCAAAGACAGCGGAGTCAACACGTTGGAGGACCTGGCAGGCGGATCGATTTGTGTGGCTGCCGGTACCACCACCGAGCTGAATCTGGCCGATCAGATGGCTGCCCGCGGTATTGATTACACGCCGGTCGTGTTTGAAACTGCTGATGAGACCACAGGCGCCTATCTGGATGGACGCTGCGATGCCTACACCACCGACAAGTCCGGTCTGGTTGCCCGCATGTCCCTCTTCCCCAATCCCGAAGAGCACAAGATCCTGGATGAGACACTGTCGAAAGAACCTCTGGGTCCCGTGGTTCGCCAGGGCGACGACCAATGGTTCGACATTGTGAAATGGGTGGTCTTCGCAACGTTTACGGGCGAAGAAATGAACATCAACTCGCAGAACGTGGATGACGCCAAGGCCAATGCCACGGATCCGAACGTGCGCAAGCTGTTGGGCCTGGAAGGCGACATGGGCCAGAAGCTGGGTCTCAGCAACGACTGGGCCTACAACATCATCAAGATGGTCGGCAATTATGCCGAGATCTACGATCGTAACCTGGGCCCCGACACCGTCTTCAACCTGGCGCGCGGGCTCAATGCCTCGTGGGTGGATGGCGGCCTGCTCTACGCCCCACCCATTCGTTAATCTTCTGTAAAAGTCGTGGAGGGGGGAGCGTCGTCTCTCCCCTCCATGCCATGTCGACGCTTCGGGTGGCCGGCATGGCGGCATTGGATCTTTGCTATCTCTGGCTGGAGTGTCAAGTGATTACGTGATCCCGGTCCCCGGGACCATCACGTGCGATACCTCATCCAGCATTCATCATAAGGTAATGCCATGGCAACAAATACACGTAAAGGATCTACTGTTCCTTTCTGGCGGGATGAGCGTTACCTGCAGGCTATTGCCCAGGTGATCGTTGTCGGTGGAATTGCGGCCCTGGGGTGGTGGCTCATCCGCAATTTATTGACCGGGCTGGAATCGTTGGGGACGCCGCTGAATTTCAGATTCCTGGGACAGACAGCGCAATTTGACATCGGGGAATCGATGATCTCATATACCCGCAATAGCCCCTACGTACGTGCCATCCTGGTGGGCTTGCTCAATACGATCAAGGTGTCTTCGGTGGGAATCCTGTTCGCCACCCTTTTCGGCGTCATTATCGGTGTGGCCAGACTCTCATCGAACTGGCTGGTCAATCGTCTGGCAGCTGCTTATGTGGAGCTTCTCCGTAATATCCCATTATTGGTTTTCCTCATCTTTCTGTCTTCAACTGTTTTTCACAAGCTTCCCCTGGTGGCGGAAGCTGCCAGTATCGGCAAATGGGCCTTCCTCACCAATCGTGGCATCTACGTCACCTGGGTACATAAGGCGGCGGGATGGTCCACATATCAGTGGGTGTTGTTGGCAGGCCTGCTGATTTCCGTGGTCATGTCTGTTCTGCTCATCCGCCAGGGCCGGCGCACCGGCCGCATGCCGTTGTGGTTCCTGTGGGCTTTGCTGAGTTTTATCGGCGTGGCAGTGGTGGGCTGGTTTATTATACCTGCCACCCCCCTGGTGCCGGACATTCCCACACTGCAAGGACGCAACTTCCAGGGTGGCATCTCGCTGACGCCGGAATTTATGGCTATCTTCAGCGGCCTGGTTATATACACTGCCGCCTTTATTGCGGAGGTGGTGCGGGCAGGGATTCAGGCTGTCTCCAAAGGTCAGCGTGAGGCAGCCGCGGCTCTGGGATTGAGTAATTTCATGACCCTGCGTCTGGTTGTGTTCCCCCAGGCAATGCGGGTGATCATCCCTCCTCTTACCAGCCAGTATCTGAATCTGACCAAGAACTCATCGCTGGCAATCGCTGTGGGCTATCCCGATCTGTTTGCAGTGGGAGGCACCATTGTCAATCAATCGGGCCGGGCGGTGGAGATCATCCTCATCACCATGGGGGTGTACCTCAGCTTCAGCCTGCTGACGTCGTTATTTATGAACTGGTATAATCGCCATACACAACTGGTGGAGCGTTAGTCATGACAACACAAGTTACTACGCCTAACGAAGTACTGCCGCCTCCCACCGAGCGATATACCATATTAGGCTGGCTGCACAAGAATCTGTTCAGCGACTGGTTCAACAGCATTCTCTCGATCATTGCCGGCGCCTTTGTGTTCGTCATTGTGCGAGGACTGCTGAGATGGCTGTTTGTGACAGCGCAGTGGGCAGCCATCAACGATAACATCTCGCTTTACATGAAGGGTCAGTATCCCGGGGCGGAAGACTGGCGTCTGTGGCTGCTGATCTATCTGGCCGTGCTGCTGACGGGCCTTATGTGGGGCGTGTTCATGCGCCGCACGAGTGCCATTACCTGGGTGCTGATGATGATGCCCCTGATCCTCGGAGGCTGGGTATTCGCCCTGGGAAAGCCTTCCTGGTGGCTGGTGGCGCTGCTGGATATCGTGGGGATTGCGGGCTATCTGCTGGCCAAGCGTTTTCCACAGACCAGCAAACGCCTGACTGTCACCCTGCTCCTGTTGTATATGCCTCTGGTGATCCTGGTTATCCGCGGCTTCGGTGAAACGGGGTTTTTACCGCGCGTCGGCACCAATCTATGGGGCGGCCTGCTTCTGTCGTTGTTGCTGGCCATCATTGGCATTGTCTTCTCCTTCCCCATCGGCGTCTTGCTGGCGTTGGGACGCCAATCGAAAATGCCAGCGCTGAAGACGCTCAGTATCATCTACATCGAGGTGATTCGTGGCGTACCGCTGATCACCCTGCTTTTCATGGGTCAGGTCATGCTGCCCTTCTTCCTGCCAGCCGGGCTCACCATCGACCGGGTGATCCGGGCTGTGGTCGCCATCATCATGTTTGCTGCCGCGTACATGGCCGAGAACGTGCGTGGTGGCCTGCAATCCATTCCTCAAGGGCAGTTCGAGGCGGCGGATGCTATTGGCCTGAGCGGAATGCAGAAGATGGTACACATCATCCTGCCCCAGGCCCTGCGCACGGTCATCCCCGTATTGGTGGGCCAGTTCATCGGCCTGTTCAAAGATACCTCACTGGTTGCCCTCGTGGGCCTGCTGGATCTGCTGGGCATTGCCCGTGGTATCCTGGCCAACCCCTCTTATATCGGCCGGCAGCTGGAGGTCTTTGCCTTCATCGCCCTCATCTACTGGATCTTCAGCTATGCCATGTCGTACGCAGCCAGGCGGCTGGAGATCTCCCTGGGAGTCGGCGAACGCTAGCCGTCCCCAGTTACTCAAGCATACTCATTCCCTGCCCGACAGCTTAAGGAGATACAAATGAGTGAACCTATCATTATTTGCCGTGATGTCCATAAATGGTACGGTCAGTTCCACGCCTTGCGCGGTATCAGCATGGAAGTGAAAAAAGGCGAGGTGATCGTGATCTTCGGCCCTTCCGGTTCCGGCAAATCCACCTTCATCCGCACCATCAACCGGCTGGAAGAGCACCAGAAAGGCACGATCATTGTGGACGGCATCGAGCTCACGCACGACGTGCGCAACATCGCCGCCATCCGCAAAGAAGTGGGCATGGTATTCCAGCAGTTCAACCTCTTCCCGCACCTCACGGTGATGCAAAACATCACCCTGGGGCCCATCCAGGTGCGCAAGTGGAAGAAAGAGAAAGCCGAAGAGATCGCCATGCAACTCCTGGAGCGGGTGGGCATCCCCGAGCAGGCATTCAAATATCCCGGCCAGCTTTCCGGTGGCCAGCAACAACGCGTGGCCATTGCCCGTGCCATGGCCATGCAGCCCAAGATCATGCTCTTCGACGAGCCCACGTCGGCTCTGGACCCGGAGATGATCAAGGAAGTGCTGGACGTGATGACCGGGCTGGCCCAGAGCGGTATCACCATGATCGTGGTCATACACGAGATGGGATTTGCCCGTGCTGTGGCCGACCGCATGGTCTTCTTTGATCAGGGCATGATCGTCGAATCGGGCACGCCTGAAGACGTCTTCCACAATCCCCAGGAAGACCGCACCAAGCTATTCCTCTCCCAGATATTACAGCATTAACTCCCCCGCCCGGGCAATGTATTGAAACCGACGTGGTGCGCGGGCTTCCTCGCGCACCACGCGGCGCGTCCAGTTCTCTTTTCTACCAGGACCAACTCCCATGCCTATTCCCAGCATTGATAAAAGTTATCTTCAAAACACCCTGATCGAGCTGCTGAACACGCCCAGCCCCACCGGCTACACCCAGGCCGCCATCGAGCTGGTCATGCACAAGCTGGAATTATTGGGGATGACAGCTCACCAGGGCAACAAGGGCACACTGATTGCCACGCTGCCAGGACAGGCAGACACAGCCCCGCGGGCGCTTACAGCCCACATCGACACCCTGGGGGCGATGGTCAAGCGCATCAAGAGCAATGGTCGCCTGCAACTCAGCAAAATCGGCGGCTTTGCCTGGAATACGGTTGAAGGCGAGGGCTGCACGATCTTTAACGCCGCCGGCCTGCAAATCAGCGGCAGTCTGCTACTAAACCAGGCATCGAGCCATGTGTACGGTCAGGCGGTCAACGAAACCAAACGCACGGACGAGGCCATGGAGGTGCGCCTGGATGTGCGCAGCACATCGCAGGCCGAAACCGAGGCGTTGGGCATCAGTGTAGGGGATTTCGTGGCTTTCGATCCGCGGGTCCTGGTCAGCGAAAGCGGTTTCATCCGCTCGCGGCATCTGGATGACAAGGCGGGGGTAGCCTGCATGCTGGCCGCGGCCAAAGCGCTGGCAGATGCCGGCCTAAGCCCCAGCCAGCGCACGACCCTGCACTTCAGCCATTACGAAGAGGTAGGGCACGGGGCAGCTACCGGCATCCCCGGCGATGTGACAGAGCTTGTGGCTGTGGACATGGCCGCCGTGGGTGAAGGGCAAAGCTCCGATGAGTTCCACGTGACGATCTGCGCCAAGGATTCGGGAGGGCCGTACCACCATTCCCTCACACAGCGCCTGCGACAACTCGCCCGCTCTCACGACATCCCCTTCGTGGTGGATATCTACCCCTATTACGGCTCGGATGGTGAGGCGTACTGGCGCGCCGGCGGCGATGTGCGGGTGGCGCTGATCGGGCCGGGCGTTGATGCTTCTCACAGTTACGAGCGCACGCACATGGAGGCGCTGTTGGCCACCACGCGACTGATCCTGGCCTATCTACTGAGTGAATGAGGGGGGAGCCAGGGAAATCACTCAGACATCCCGCTGATACGCGTATTGATCCTGCTCGTTCTGAGTTTGTGGCGCCAGCACCTGCCACGGCAAGCGCACGGTGAATGTGGTTCCCTCTCCCAATTTGCTCTGCACCTCGACGGTGCCTTTGTGCGCCTCCACAGCATCCTTCACCAGAGCCAGGCCCAGGCCGGTTCCGCGTACACCGGCATCATGTGCCCGCCGCGAGCGATAAAACTTGGTGAACAGATGTGGTAAATCTTCCTCGGGGATGCCCAGGCCCTCATCCCGCACCTCGATCAACAATTGTTCCGCTTCCCTGTGAATCCGCACCCACACCCGTCCCCCGTGCAGGCTGTACTTCACCGCATTACTGAGCAGGTTCTTAAGAATGCTCAACATCATGTCGCGGTTGGCGGTTACCGGCGGTAGGGTGGGATCTACCTCACACAGCATTCTGATCCCCGCTTTGTGCGCCTGCAGCTCCATGGCTGCCACGACCTCTTCCAGCAATGCCTGCAGGTCGATCTCTTCCAGCGTAAGCTCGGCCCGCCCCGATTCCAGTTTCGACAGATCGAGCAGGGTATTCACCACGCGCGTCATGCGGTCCGCCTCGGAATCGATGATCGTCAGACATTGTTGTCGCATTTCGTCAGTAAGGCGGTCGGCGCCATTGAGCAGCAGATCGGCATAACCCTTGATGCTGGAAAGGGGCGTCCGTAATTCGTGGGAAACATTGGCCACGATGTTGGCCTGCAGGCGGGCCAGCTCCTTGATCTGCGTGATGTCCATAAAATTCAGCAGAAAATGATCCTGCACAGGCGTCATGCCCAGAAGAACATCCCGCCGCCCCTTCCGTCCATTCAGCACTGCTTCCTGAGGTTGCATAGCCTGGCCTGTCTCAAAGGCCTGACGCAGGGCGCTGTCATCGGCATGCACGAGCTCGGAAAAAATACGTACAATGCTTTGCCCCAGTAGTTCCTGGCGATCATATCCCACGATCTTTGCGGCAGCCAGGTTCATATCGACGATATGCAGATCAGCATCGACCAAGACAATGCCGGTGAAGGCCTGCTCCAGGATGATCTCGGCCCGCTGCTTTTCCTCCAGTGCCTGCTGGTACAACCAGGCATTCTGCACGGCAATGGCCGTCTGATTGGCCAGGGTGGAAAGCATGAGCTGTTCATCCGTGGTGTAAGTAATGCCCGATAGTTTGGGGCCGACGATCAACAGACCCATCAATTCGCCCTGGGCCAACAATGGTACGAAAAGAACGGCGCCAATCGTATCCAGATCACGGCGTTCGCGCGCCCACAGGGCCTTGAAGCGGGGCGTCAGCTCCACATCCACCAATGTCTGCACATCTTTCACGTGGCTGAGATGCTCCACCACGGGGTGGTCGGGGCGTAAGAACATATCATCATGCTCCGGCAGGCCGTGTTCGGCCACCATTTCATACACACCCGAATCCTGATCTCGCAGGAAGAGGGCGACGCGGGCGATATGCACCGTCGATGCCAGCTCGTTGAGCATCATTTCGGTCAGGCGCTCGAGGTTCAGAATGGTAGCGGCGGTGCGGCTGACACGTTGCAACATGAGGTTGGCGTTGTATTTCTCGCGGAAGAACATGCGATCGATCCATTGCTGCATGCGCTCCTGCGCCGGCTGCATGATCAGCGCCACAATCACAGCCAGCATCACACTCACCAGCAGGGTCTGATAACCGGTGACCGTGTCGAAGATGTTGACGGTAAGATAAATCAGCAACAAATAGCCCACACCCACGATCACCGTGGGCACGGTATACATCAGCCCCTTCCGCACTACCAGGCTGATATCGAGTAGCTGGTAACGAAAGATCGTATAGGCAAGGAGGATGGCATTCCACGTATTGGCCATGATATCCAGGGGATAGGCCCCCAGATGCCCGTAAGAATTGGTTAGCCCTCCAGCCAGGATCACGATCAGCCCGGTCAACACATATCGATAACGATTTCGCTGTACGTAGTCCTTGGTCTCGCGGATGCCGCGGACAAGGATCAGCGTCGAGTATCCCAGTAAAAAAGCGAAGTAGATACCGAAGTAAGGGATCGCTCGTCCCAGCGCGAATTCAATCAGGCCCTGTTCGGTGATGTTGATATCACCGGCCATATAGCCCTTGACGGCCATGATCAGGAACACCCCACACGCCAAAATACCGATCTTGAGGATGATGTCGAATCTTGCTTCCCGGCGAAACGCGTGCACAAAGCTGTAAAATGCCAGCGGCATCACCACCACGCCGATCATCATCAAACGGTTCCAGGCCGGGGCCCGGGAGCGATCCAGATACATCATCAACGCCCCCAGGCTCCATATCATCATACTCAGCAAGTACAGGATAAAACGCTGATTGACTTTGTCTTCCAGGCCATGGCGCCAGGTAACCAGCACGAGGAAGGAGTAAAGAATCAGGGCCAGAGCCGGTACCAGGCTGAGGAAGAAGATATTCATAAGCGACGACAGACAATCAAGACAGAGACTTGCTGATCCGTTTCAAATCGGAAACAATCTGATCGGATGGGTTCATGTGTGGCGGTTTGAGATGCGCCAGATCGGCGCCGGCCGCCTGACGCTCCAGATAAAACGCCGCGAAGGTCCCGCGATGCAAAAAAGTGAGTCGCAAGGGGTCTATCCCCAACATGGTCTCCAGATCAGAATAGAAGGGATTATCCCGCTTGAGATTCTCGTGGATCTTCGTACGTACTTCGTCCAGCTTCAGCGGTTCACGCGGCTCCAGGTACACATGCAGCGTGGCGCCCTCGGACGTCATTTCCTTGCGCGCGGTCCACTCTTCATAGTTGATACCGGTATCGTGAATGGCACGCCAGATCATCGACTCATCGATCAGGCCCGTGAAGCCAGCCAGGTCGATCAGGCCGTCGGAACGACCGGCGCACACCATCGAAGGCATTTGAACGCCCAGTTCATCATTTTTCAGGTCAACAAAACGAATCAGATCTCGCATGCGATAGCGCAGGAAGGGGCCGCCATGAAGGCTGGTGATTACCAGTTCATAACGCTGACCGGGCTCCACCTCATCCAGTAACACTGTGCGCGGCTGATAGGAGGGGTCCTGGCGATTTTTTACCCAGTCTTTTTCGGGAATAAATTCGATGAACACGACATCAGGGAAGAAATACATACCCACGCGATCCCAGGCCTGTACCGCTGCCACCACGCCCGTCTCGGTGGAGGCGTAGAGCTCAAGAGGGGTAACACCCCAGTACTCGGCGATCTTCTCCTTGTAGATGGAGGTGTCGGTGCCGCCGCAGGTAATCCCCTTCACATTCCAGATATCCTTGGGCAACATGCCACGGCCGGCCAGGCGGCTGCGCACATAGGCCCGTGACAGCCGAACCATGGCCTTGGGATGCACCACATAGCGTGACATCTTGGCGCCGCCCGCCCCCTGGGCAAAGCGTTCGCCGATCTTCACCAGCACTGATGTGATGGAGCCCAGCACATCGATACCCGTTACCATGGCCTTCTGGAAACTCAGCTCCAGGCGCTCCTGAAACGACAGATTCTCGGTCTCACCCAGCGATGGCACGAAATGGAAGGGAAAGCGCTGGGCCACGCTGAGGAGGGCAACACCGCTGGCATATGGCGCCGCCGGCACGTTGTACAGCAATACATCACTCTCTTCCAGGCGTACCTCCCCACGATGTCGGGCCATGGACAGGATGAATGCAGACATTATGCGCTCGCCCGCCTTGTCATACACTTCACGGCTATAGGGCACCATCTTGTACCCTCCGGAACGGCCCGAAGTATGCGCCCAGATGTATGGCTTGCGAGGCAAAGTATGTTCCTGTCCATCCCGCATGAAAGGCTCATAATCCATGTATTCGGTCAGGGGGACTGAATTGCGGAATTCATCCAGAGTGGCCGGGGTTTTGCCATTCATCAGCTTCTTCCCCAGCTCCGAAGCCCCGACTTCGTTCAGCTGTTCCAATAGCAAGCGTTCCTGAATGCTCATGAATTCAGATAATGTGAGATCCAGAAAACCACAGTATTGTTTCCAGATGTCCTGCTTGCGGCCTTGTTTGAGCAATTGGATGATTTCAGTGTTCATGGGCGTCCTCTTTTGGCAGTGAATGTGCAAATACGCCGGTATAGCTCAGGAGCTACGGCATATTCGTGGAGACGATCAGATTGTGTATAGGTAACTGCTGGCAGGGTTTTACTGGTAAAGGTGAGGAAATCGTGCTGTTTAGTCAGACAGGCAGCGCCCCATTGGCAACTGCTTTCAAAATCAGACCGCCAGGAAAGATACGTCGGAGAGCCGGAATCTCGGACATCTCCTGACAATGGAACCCCATGTTCTGTAGAAGATCACGCCATTCGGCGCTCGTGAGCACATGCTTGAAGGCCTCGATCTCCGCCTCTGCCCGGTGCTCCGTCATCTTCAACCCACAAACCTCAAAACCACTTCCCGAGGGCTTGGAGGCCGAGCGGCGCAGCATCCAGCCATAATATGCAATCAGAACCCGCAGCATCAGCACGCCCATGGGTGAACGCCAGAAAGCATTGGCGCACACGTCGGCCATCACAAAGGTCCCTCCCGGGCGCAGAACCCGCTTAACCTCGCTGATAAGTTCGGCCACGTCCATATGGTGCGTGCCCAGGCCGCAGATCACCACGTCAAAACTGTCATCGGGCAACGGCATTTGCATGGCCGAGGCACAGATCAGTTCCGGAGGTCTCGCCGCAGCGCCAGCAGTGATCTTTTGCTGCGCCCGCTCCAGCATACCCGGCGTTATGTCCAGTCCCACGATGTGGGCGTCGATCCCCGGCCTCGCGGCCAGGCGTCGGGGAATCACGGCCGTGCCTGTGGCCACATCCAGGATACGATCTCCGGGACTGATTTCCAGCATCCCCAGTAACCTGCTCACAAAATCATCATACCCCACCCCCCAGAACAATTGCAGTTCATAATCAACCGCCTCCTCATATGTAGGAGCCAATTCGGTAAACGCCTCGATCACTATGGCTTGTTCTTCCACGTAAAACTCCTTACGGACAACCATCGCTGAAAGGATGAAGGCAACGAAAAGAACGACTGAGGTAGTATATCACATTACCTGGTAAACAAAAACTACGAATCTTCACATTCTCTGAACCATTGACTTACGTAAAGCGATTATAATAAGAGCAGGCTGCGGCCCTGTTTGCGCGCGGTTGCCAAAACGTGTTTAATACACTTCCGCGAGCGAAAACCGACTCATAACTCATACTGTCGATATGAACAACGCTGACCTGAAAAATAGGTAGACAAGGCCCATCTGCCCACCTGACTTACTATGTCTCACACCATTCTCATCGTTGACGACGCCCCCAACATCCGCACCCTGATCAGCAGCTATCTGCAGCAGGAGGGATTCCGCACCCTGACCGCGGCCAATGGTCGACAGGCCATGCAGATAGCAATGGAGGACCCCCCCGATCTCATCCTGCTGGACATCATGATGCCGGAGATGGGAGGCTATGAATTTATGCGCACCTATGGCGCAGAGCACGACACCCCCATCATCATGCTCACGGCCCGCATCGAGGAAACAGACAAGGTGCTGGGGCTGGAGCTGGGTGCTGATGATTATGTAACCAAACCTTTTTCCATGCGCGAGCTCACCGCCCGCATCAGGGCCGTGCTGCGTCGGGTGGAAAAAAGCCGGCATAACCACAGCCAGGTGCTGGAACATGGCCCCTTGATCCTCGACCGCGGGGCCCGCGTGGCCAGCATCGCCGGCAAGCGCGTGGACCTCACCCCCACCGAATTTGGCCTGCTCGAAGCGCTCATGCTGCACGCTGGCCAGGCGCTCAGCCGCCTGGAGCTGCTGGAACACATCCAGGGTAACCGCTACGAAGGTTATGAGCGGACCATTGATGTGCACATTCGCAATCTGCGCGCCAAGATCGAACCTGATCCCCGCCACCCTCGTTTTATCGAAACCGTGTATGGGGTGGGCTACCGTCTCGCCGCTCCCGAATGACCCCTATGCGCTCCCTCACCCTTAAACTGACACTGGCCTTTCTGCTAGTCGCCCTGCTGGGCGCCATGCTGGTGGCAGGCTTCGTCTCAGCCCGCCTGCAGGCCGAGTTCAATCGCTTTGTGCTCAATCGCATTCAAAACGATTTCATCACCACGCTGGCTGATTATTACGAGAGCAATCAGAGCTGGAATAACATTGCCAACGTGGTGGCGCACAATTTGCGTATCAAACGCCGCCTGCCTGGCGGTGCTCCCAATCCCTTTGTGCTGGCCGATGCCCGGGGTGAAGTGATCATCGGGGATCCGCGGCATCCGGTCGGCAGTCAACTCAACCGGGTCGAGCGGGGACGCAGTGTACCGGTGAGCGTGAACGACAAGGTGGTCGGACGAGTGCTGTTCACCGATGGAGCCTGGATGTTGCGCCTGCCGCAGTCACTGGAAGCGCAGTTCCTGGCCCAGATGCGGCGGGCGACGATCCTGGGCGCTCTGGGCGCCACACTCATCGCCCTGGTTTTCGGCGCTTTCCTTGCCTATACAATAACCCGACCGGTGCGCGAACTCAAGACCGGCACGGAGATGATCGCCCGGGGGCGATTGGGCTATCAGGTGGATGTACGAAGCAAGGACGAGATCGGAAATCTGGCCGAGTCGTTTAATCAAATGAGCATTGAGCTGGCCCATGCCAGCAAAATGCGCCGGCAAATGACCGCCGACATTGCCCACGACCTGCGCACGCCCCTCAGTGTGATCCTGGGCTATGCCGAAGCCCTGCACGATGGCAAATTGCAGGGCACGCCCGATATCTACGGCATCCTGCACAGCGAGGCCCTGCATCTGCAACATCTGATCGATGATCTGCGCACGCTGTCGCTGGCCGACGCCGGAGAACTCAGCCTGGACATTCGCCCCACCGATGTATCTGCACTGCTGCAACGCGTGGCCGCGGCCTATCGACCGGCCGCCGCCGAAAAATCCATCAACATCCAGGTGGAGACCGCGCCGGTGTTGCCTGCCGTCCGCATGGATGCCGAACGCATGATGCAGGTGCTGGGGAATCTCGTCAGCAACGCCTTGCGACATACACCGGCCGGTGGAATGATCCGCCTTATTGCCACCACCGATGCCCAATCACTGCGTTTGCGAGTGCAGGATACCGGCACCGGCATTCCTCCGGAAGCCCTGCCCTTTGTGTTCGCCCGTTTTTACCGCGTGGATCTCAGCCGACGCGTCGATGAGGGCGAATCAGGCCTGGGCCTTGCCATAGCCAAATCGCTGGTGGAATTGCAACAAGGCAGCATCTCAGTCAGCAGCGAGCTGGGCAAGGGCACGGTTTTCGAAATTCAACTGCCCCTGGACTCTGCCTGAGCGGCCACGCGCCCC
>JAJRXO010000189.1 GCA_024276255.1 Chloroflexota bacterium
GGGCCTACGCTGTGCAGGGCCGGGCCGAGGCCATTATGGCGCTGGCAAGCCATCCCTGGGTGTTGCACATCGAACCTGATCAACCGGTGCACACCACAAAACAATCGTCGTGAGCAGTGGCTCACCCATCACAATGAGAATAGCTCGTCACCCGCGCATCGCGGATGCGGGCAGATTTACGTTATTTTCGTTACAGTCGCCATGAGCATGCGTTCAATCGTGAACGCCGCTCACCACATAACGGACGAAAACCTCACGCCAAGGCGCCAAGAGCGCCAAGGATTTCTTAATTTCCTCTTTTGCGTTCTTTGCGCCTTGGCGAGAGACCTATTTTCGGAACAGGATCAAGGGTCATGAGCGGAACTATTCATCCCGATTTGAAGCGCGTACTCGACAGCGCAGCGCCCGACGAGCAGATTCCGATCATCGTGCGTTTTCGGCGGCAGCCTGGCCGTGAAATGCGTGACCACGGCATTGCCCAGTTGTCGGAACGGGCCGTCTTCACGATTATGCCGGCCGTTCCGGCTGAAGGCACGCCGGCACACATTCGCGAACTGGCGCAACACGCGAATGTGGAGCGCATCTGGTATGATCTGCCCGTACACACCATGCTCGATCGCTCGGTACCGTTGATCGGCGCCCCCAAGGTGTGGGACGCTTCGATTCAGGGCGCGGGCATCAAGGTTGCCATCCTGGATACCGGTTGCGACTTGCAGCACCCTGACCTGCAGGATCGCATCAAGGCCCAGCAGGATTTCTCCGGCAAAGGCACTGTGCAGGACGGCAACGGGCACGGTACGCATGTGGCCAGCATCATTGCCGGTTCCGGGGCGGCCAGCGGGGGGCGTTATCGGGGCGTGGCCCCGGCCGTGGATCTGTACATTGGCAAGGTGCTGGATGATCGCGGGGGCGGACGAATGAGCAATGTGATCGCAGGGTTGGATTGGGCGCTGCAGGTGAGGGCGCAAGTGGTGAATATGAGCCTGGGCAGTGATGTGAGTTGTGATGGCACGGATGCCCTGTCGGAAGCATGTGACGCCGCGGTGGCGCATGGCGTGGTGGTGGTTGTGGCGGCTGGCAACAGCGGACCGGGAGCACACACCGTGGGATCGCCCGGTTGCGCGCGCAAGGTGATCACCGTGGGGGCTACGGATGACCATGATGTCATCGCCAATTTTTCGTCACGCGGCCCCACGGCCGACGGACGTACCAAGCCCGACATCGTGTTCCCCGGCGTCGACATTGTCGCCGCCCGGGCCGCGGGCACAGCTCTGGGGCGTATCGTGGACAATCATTACGTTCAGCTATCAGGCACCAGCATGGCTACCCCGCATGCCTCGGGCGCAGTGGCCTTATTGCTGGCTTCCGAACCGCAACTCACGCCGTCGCTCATCAAAGAGCGGTTGCTTGCTACGGCCATTGACCTGGGTCAGGATGCAAACAGCCAGGGCAAAGGCCGCGGCGACGTGTTTGCCGCTTATCAGGCAGGCCAGCCCGAACCCACACCGGAGCCCGAACCCGAACCTACCCCCGAGCCTGAGCCCGAACCCACACCGGAGCCCGAACCCGAACCTACCCCCGAGCCTGAACCCGAACCCACACCGGAGCCCGAGCCCACGCCGGAACCCGAACCAGAACCAACGCCAGAACCCGAGCCCACACCAATCCCTCCCCCTCTGCCGAATCCCGGAGGATGTCTGGGGACGTTGTTGCGTATGTTTGCCTTGTTGTAGGCGTCGGGGATTGAATTATTATGCAAAGCTATGGTAGAATGCATCTATCACAGCGACGCGCGCTTTAACGGAGCTGCCGTCTTGGAGGACATGATGCAGGAGCAAATTCAGGCTTTTCTCGATTTTCTCGTGGCAGAGCGTCTGTATTCCGAAAATACCGTCTCGGCCTACAAGAACGACCTCAATCAATTCTACCACTATCTCATGCAACTGGACGTCAGCACGTTGCCGCGAGGCTGGGGAAACGTGACCCGCGACCACCTGATGGGCTATGTGTTGGAGATGAAGGAACGTGAATATGCCACCAGCACGACTGCCCGCAAGATTGCCGCGGTCAAATCCTTCTTTAATTTCCTCAAAACACAGGGTCTCATTCAGGAAAGCCCGGCTGCCGAGCTCGAATCGCCCAAAGTCGAAAAGCATCTGCCCTCTGCCATTACCCCGGAAGAAGTCGAGCGCCTGTTAACAGCTCCGCAGGGATCTTCTCCATCTGCATTACGTGACCGGGCCATGCTGGAAGTGCTCTATGCCACCGGTTTGCGGGTGAGTGAGCTGGTGTCGCTGAATGTCGCAGACGTTGATTTAGAATCGGGAACCTTACGTTGTGTGGGCAAAGGAAACAAAGAGCGGGTCTTGCCATTGTATGATCGGGCACTGGCCGATGTGAGGCTTTATGTGGAAGAAGGGCGTCCGCGGCTGCTGACAGCCAACAACGATGAACCGGCCCTGTTCCTGAACCGACGGGGCAAACGCCTCACCCGCCAGGGTTTGTGGTTGATCATCAAACGCTATGTGCAGGAGGCCGGCATCAAGAGCTCGGTCACGCCGCACACCCTGCGTCATTCCTTTGCCACTCACATGCTGCGTGGTGGGGCTGGCCTGCGCGAAGTACAGCAGATGTTGGGCCATGCCAGCATTTCCACCACCCAGGTATACACCCAGGTTAGCAAAGAGCGCCTGCGCGCCGTTTACGACGAAACACACCCCCGCGCCTGAAGCACCGCCATGCAGGTGCATTTTTGTAAATCCACCTGCTGCTGTGGGCGTGTTACCCACCTCGTCGTCGTGAGATCGGCTGCTGTTCATGGCGGCGATAGTCTGTTTTCTCCATCCCATCGCTCCCAAAGGAAATACCGTGGAAAGACAGTTCTCTCAAACCCAATTTCAGGAAAGTGCCACCTTTATTGCCAGCCAGACCACATATCGTCCCAGGGTGGCGTTTGTGCTGGGCTCCGGTTTCGGCGATTTCGTCAACGCCGTTAGCGAGCCTGATGTCATTGCCTATCAAAACATCCCTCATTTCCCCGTGTCCACAGTGGTCGGCCATCAGGGACGGCTGGTGCTGGGCATGCTGGAAGGCCAGGAAGTCATGGTCATGCAGGGCCGGGTACATTATTATGAAGGCTTTAGCATGGAAGAGATCACCTTCCCCATCCGTGCCATGCGTGCCTTTGGCATAGAAACCCTGGTGCTATCCAATGCTGCCGGTGGCCTCAATCCCGACTTCCGGCCCGGTGATCTGATGCTCATCGAAGATCAGATCAACCTGCTGGGCCTGGTGGGCCACAATCCCCTGATGGGTCCCAATGACGAGGCGTTGGGACCTCGTTTCCCCGATATGTCGAGCCTTTATGATCGGCGGCTACGCGAGTTGGCCTTACAGGTGGCGACCGAGCTGGATATTCCCTTGCGGCGCGGTGTGTATGTGGGCCTGTCGGGGCCGGCATACGAAACACCCGCCGAGGTGCGTTTCTTGCGCATGATCGGGGCCGACGCCACCGGCATGAGCACTACCAACGAAGCCCTGGTGGCTCATCACAGCGGCATGCGTGTGCTGGGATTTTCCGGCATTTCCAACGTGGCCATCGATGCCATCGACAGCGACCGTTACACCAGTCACGAAGAGGTGCTGGAAGCCGGCCGCCTGTTGGCTCCTCGCCTGGTTGCTATTCTGCGGGCCATGCTGCGGCGCTGGTCCGAAGTCGCCTGACTTCAAGGAATCAGAATAGGGCATGACAGTATTTCTGCAGACTCTGGCGGAGTACGAGCACTATGTGTATGCGTTGGTGGCTCTGATTGCCTTGTTGGCCCTGCGTTTGGTGATCCAGGCTCGCCGGGAGCGACGATCGGCGGTGTTCCCCCTGGAACGCGAGATCGCCATGATGCGTCTCTATCGCACGCTGGGGCTTACCATCATCCTCATGTTGATCATGGGGTCCACCTGGGCGGCCAGCAATCTGTTATTGCCCAAGCTGGAGACTGGCGAGATCCTGGCTACGACTACACCCGACATTTTGCTGCTCATCGATACTCCCACACCCACCCTACCCCCTCCCACAGCCACGCCTACGATTACACCCACCCCTCGCCCGCGCCCCACACGTCGGCCGGCGCCGGCGGTGGTCGAAGACACACCTACACCGGCCGTACTGCCGCCGGCATGTCCCAATCCAGGCGCTGCCCTTGCCAGTCCGGGCAGCGGACAGGAGATTACCTCCGAAACGGCCATCATTGGCACCGCCAGCATCCCCAATTTCCAGTTTTACAAGCTGGAATGGCGTAATGCCAACGGTCCTGAACAATGGAACTGGTTTGCCGGCAGTGAAACGCCAGTGGTGGGAGCGGCCTTGGGCGCCTTCAATCCTGCCGGTTTGCCTCCCGGTGACTATATCATTCGGCTGGTGGTTGTGGATAATACCGGCAACTATCCCCCGCCCTGTACTGTTCAGGTCACGATCCCCGCGTCTCAATAAAACCTGTGCCCCTGTCCGCACGTTTCATGTCTGCCCCCTGGCCCACGTTCTCCACCGCCTGGCGTTTTTTACTGACGCTGGGCATTATGCTTGGGGCATGGCTTTTTCCCGGTACTCAGGCCCGGGCTCAAGGCGGGCCTGACGCCTGGCAGGCGGTGGGCGCGCCGGTCGCCTTTGCCCATCTGCTGGCGGTCGACCCGCAAAGCTCTGATTTTCTGTTCCTTTTTCTCGCCTCGACCAGCATCGCCAATCCTGATCACAGTCCCACCCTGCAGGGCCATGTGCGCCAGAGTTGGGCGCCCTACCTGAGCAATGATGGTGGTGCTACCTGGCAACCGGCCAGCAATGATCTGGCGGCGGTGCATCCTACTGTGCTGCATATTTTCGTCAATGACGGTCGTAGCACCCTGTGGGTGGGCACGGACGGGCAGGGCGTATGGCGCAGCGACAACGGGGGCCGTACCTGGCGCCCCGTCATCATATCCGATCTGGGGACTCAGCGTGTGGTGGCCATGGTGCAGGACAGCCGTCAACGCCTACATGTGCTCACACTCGATAACAATCGTTATCCCGATTCACATCTTTACAGCTCGGGCGACAATGGCCGCACCTGGCAACATCGGCTGGTGCAACGCTTCAATGCCGATCCCCTGACCGTAGTCAATGACCTGGTGGCTGATCCCTTTGTTGCTGATCATCTGTATGCCGTTACTTTTGGCGGTGTGTTGATCAGCGAAGACGCGGGAGCCTCGTGGACCCAGGCACCCATCGAACTGCCCGAGGGCTCGTTTCCTGGCGGTGAGACCGTGCTGGTGGCTGACGCTACTCAGCGTGGGCGTCTGTATGTGGCCGTTCGCAGCACCCGGCTGGAAGGGGGGGATCTGTTGAGTCTGTATCGCACAACGGATGGTGGGCAGAGTTGGCAGTCTGTTCCGGCGGTGTTTCAGTTTTTTCCGGGCATGATGCCCGATATTGCCCCCCGGCCTTATCAGCTCCTGCTCGATCCGCGCACGCGCTCACAGCTCTTTCTGGCGGCACAGAACGGGCTCTGGTTGTCAAGCGATGGCGGTCTGCATTGGCGCCTGGCCGGATCGGCTCTGGCCGATGTCCCGGTCACGCAGGTATGGGCGCATCCCCGGCAGCGTGGGCAATGGCTGGCCATCGGGCCCGCGGGCATCTGGCGTACGGCCAATGCCGGCACCCAGTGGACACCCCTGTGGCAGGGTTTGCCCGTCACCTCTCGCCCCAACAATATCCTCAGCCTGGATCAAGGCCGGGTGTTGTTGGCCCTGAATGGCGGCCCCTTGCCCGACGATGCTGTCGGAGGGCAGCCGCTGTGGCGCAGCAGCGATGGCGGCAAAACGTGGATGCCAGCCAGTCGCGGCTTACAGGGATTGATGGTGCAGCATTTGCAGACGCCCGATGCCAATGGCCGGGTGGTATTCGCCCATAGCACCCTGGCGCTCGTCCGCAGCGATGACGCCGGTCGTTCGTGGCAGGTGCATCCCCTGCCGGTCGACGCCAGCCATGTGCTGGCCCTGGCCAGCGGCCGTGTCGTGTTGGCTGGGGGACGATTGGGGTTGTGGATTTCGGACGATGGCGGGGCTTCGTGGCAGGCTGGCGACCCCCTCGGCCGGGTGCAGGCGTTGGCGCAGGCGGTCGACGGCAGGGTGATGGTTATTGTGGATACGGAGCTGGGTGAGCGCAAGTTGTTTGCTTCGTCCGATCAGGGGCAAAGCTGGCAGGAAGTCGGCCCCGCCCCCGGTGGCGCCATCCGGCACTTCCTACCCCATCCTCGCGATCCCCAGATTATGCTGCTGGGCATCGAATGGGATGGTCTATATGTGTCGGTGGATGGGGGGCAAAGCTGGCAACGTCGCGATGCTGGTATTCCCGATGGAGTTCGCTGGCGAGGAGGTCAGCCCGAACAACCCACCGGGCCCAATCTCGTTGCCCTGATCATTGATCCGGACGATCCGGATAGCTGGTGGATCAGTCGCGATGGGGGCGGTGTATATCACA
>JAJRXO010000190.1 GCA_024276255.1 Chloroflexota bacterium
CCGACGCCCCCCGCCTGGAAGAAGCGTTCATCCACCTCATCAGCCAACAACAGGCCGCATGATGTCCACCACAGCACCCGTTATCGCAGTCTCACAGCTTACCAAAAAATTCGGTGATTTCACAGCCGTCGATCACATCGATTTCACCGTGCACCGGGGTGAGATCTTCGGCTTTCTGGGGCCCAACGGCTCCGGCAAGACCACCACCATCCGCATGTTGCTGGGATTGTTACAGCCCACGACCGGCACGGCCACCGTGCTGGGCATCGACATCCTCAAGCGTCCCCAGGACATCGCCCGCCGGGTGGGCTACATGAGCCAGCACTTCAGCCTCTATCCCGATCTCACGGTCGATGAGAATCTCACTTTTTACGGGCGCACCTACGGCCTGCACGGTCGCAAGTTGCGACAACGCAAGGCCGACACGCTCGATCTCATCGACCTGGGCAGCCAACGGCACCAGCTCACGGCCAATCTGGCCGGGGGCTGGAAGCAGCGCCTGGCCCTGGGCGCAGCCATCCTGCATCAACCTGAGCTGCTTTTTCTGGACGAACCCACCGCCGGCGTCGATCCGGTCAGCCGTCGTCAGTTCTGGCAACTGCTCTATGCCCTGGCTGCCGAGCACACGACCATCTTCGTAACCACCCACTACATGGACGAAGCCGAGCAATGCCATCGCCTGGCCTTCATCCACCACGGCCGCCTGATTGCCGACGGCGCGCCCGCCGACATCAAGCGCGAGCGTATGCCCGGACAGGTGGTCGAGATCATCGCCGACTCGCCGCAACGGACGCTGGCCGCCCTGCGCCAGGCGGGGTTTGCCGAGGTCACTCTTTACGGTCAGCGCGTGCACGCCGCGGACGCGAATCTCGAACAACGCCTACCCGAGATCCGCCAGATACTGCAAGCGGCCGGCGCCGGCCCCCGAGACATCCATCTGATCCCGCCTTCGCTGGAAGACGTGTTCATCGCCAATGTCCGTTCATTGCGCAACCCCAAGGAATAACATCCACCGCCCCTCTCTTCATTCTCCAACCACGAACAACTCATGTCCCACCTTCGCTCCTTTCCCATCCTTTTCCTCGTCCTTCTGCTATCTGGCTGCGCCCGACCCCTGGCCGCAAAAGCAGCTGACACCGGTCCTCTGCATCTCACGGGCTTCATCGAGGCGCAGGAGACCCATGTCGCAGCCGAGGTCGGCGGCCGCATCCGCAGCATTCGCGTTGAAGAGGGCGACGTCGTCCGTACCGGCGATCTCCTGATCACCCTGGATGACAGCCTGCTGCAAAGACAACTGGCCCTGGCCGATGCCCGCGTGCAGAAGGCAAAGGCCGAGCTGGCGCAATTGCAGGCAGGCGCTCGCCCCGAAGACATCGCCCTGGCCCGGGCGCAGGTGCGGCAGGCCGAAGTGGCCCTGCAGGCCGCGGAGCAGGCGCTGGCTGACGCCATCCTCCTGCGGGATAATCCACAGGAGCTCGACGTGCAAATCGCTCAGGCGCGGGCGGCCCTGGCCGAGGCGCAGGCGCATGCCCGAGCTGCCCGCCATCAGGCCGCGGCCGCCGATATCGACGCACAGATGTGGGAGGCCATCACCCGCGACCTGTGGGATGGCGTCGAGGTGCAGCTACCGATGATCGGCACCACCACAGTCGATGCCCCGCCCGATAAAGTGGATTACGCCAATACGCAGTGGAATCTGGCCGGGCAAACAGCGTGGGCCGCGTGGGAAAATGTAGGACTGGCCGAAGGCGCCGTGGCCCAGGCTCAGGCCAAACTCGATGATCTGTTGACCATCAAAAAGAATCCGCAGGAGGCCGATGCGCAGGTGGTCGCGGCCACCAACGCCCGCGACGCCGCCGCGGCAGGACTGGCGCAGGCGCGGGCGGCGCTGGCCGCCATCGAAGCCGGCCCCACGCAGACCCAACTCGATGCCGCCGCGGCTGCGGTCCGCCAGGCTCAGGCGGAGCGCGACGCCCTGGCCACACAACTGCGCCACACCACCATCGTCGCCCCTGCAAGTGGCCTGATTGCCTCCCGCTACTATCAGCCCGGCGAAGTGGTCGGCCCCAATCAGCGTATCCTCACGATCCAGGATCCCACGCAACTTGAGATCACCGTGTACATACCGGCCAAATATCTCGCAGCCATCCAGCCCGGCGATGTCCTGCCTCTGGTAGTCGATAGCGCTCCCGACCGCCGGTTCAGCGCCGAGGTTACCAGCATCAACGATGAGCCCGAATACACCTTGCAGCAGGCGCAAAATGTGGCCGAGCGTGCGGACGCCGTCTATGGCGTCCACTTGCGCCTGCAGGAGAACGATCCCATGCTTCGCCCCGGTCTCCCCGCCGACATTCTTTTCCAACCCTGATACTCCCATGCGCAAACTCTTCAACACACTACTCAGTCTCCTGGTCGTGGCGATCATCGCCGCCATGGCCGCCGTTTTCCTCATTCCCGAACAGGTGCAGCAAAGCTGGCAGCAGTGGGGGTTACCCCAGGCGCCGCTGGAACAGGTACTGACCCTGATGGGCCGCACCACCGCCGCACAGACCCGCGAGATCCGCCTGTATGGTGTGCTCGAAGCCGAACAGAGCCATGCCATGAGCGTCATGGCCGGGCGGGCGCAACGCGTGCTGGTGGATGTGGGCGACGAGGTTGTGGCCGGGCAGGCTTTGGTCGAGCTGGACCCCACCGCGGTCCAGGCCGACATTGCCGCCGCCCAACAGACCCTGGCCGCGGCCCGCGCCGCCCGTGACGCCGCCGCAGCCTCGCCCCCGGAAACCCGCATTGCTGTTGCCGACAGTGCGGTCGCCGCCGCGCAAACGCAGCTGGACAATGCCAGTCGCAGCTTCGAGCAGGCCCAATCCCAGCTCGACGACCCCATCGCCATTCAGAGCCAGATCGATCAGACTAAGGCCATGATCCCGGCGGCCGAAGCCGGCATCAGTCAGGCGCAGGCGCAGCTGGCGCAGATCGATATCCTGCTGCAAAAGGCGCGCAATGATCTCTCGCGGGAAGGCCAATTCACACAGAAGAAGCTGGAGCAACAAAAACTGGCGGCCCAGGCGCAGATAGAAGCTGCCCAGGCGCGATTGCAGGGCCTGCAAGACACACTGACCCTGCTGCAACACATAAAAGAAGAGCCACTGGCCCTGCAGGCGGCTGTCCATCAGGCCCAAAGCCAGCTCGACCTGGCTGCCGCCGGACTGGAAGTGGCCCGTGCTCAGCAGGCCGCAACTACGGCTGCCCCCACTGCGGAGACTATCGCCGTGGCTGATGCCGCCGTGGCCCAGGCCGCAGCCGCGCTGGCGCTTAGCCAGTGGCAGGCCGAGCAGCTCACCATCACCGCGCCCCGCACAGGCCGGGTGTTGGCACGCATGATCGAGCCTGGTGAAACAATCGCCCCCGGCGATCCCCTGCTTACCATCGCCGATTTGAGCACCATGGAAGTGCGCGTCTATGTATCCGAGCTGGACCTGCACCGCATTCAGGTCGGGGACAGGCTGCCGGTGGAGGTAACGGCGCTGGACGGGCAGCGGCTGGAAGGCGTGGTCACGTTCATTGCCGCCAGCGCCCAGTTCCGCCCCAGCAATGTACTCAACCCCGACGACCGCGGCGATATGGTCTTTCTGGTACGCCTGCAATTACCCAATGATCAGGGCGTGCTCAAGCCCGGCATGCCCGCGGATGTGCTGCTGCCCTTGGAATAACACGCGTCCTGCGCGGTTTGTCATCAGAAGCATCAGGCATGATAATGGGCAATCATGAAGACCCCATCCTCTGCATCGCTCACCTTGCAGGTCGATGTGCTGCTGTTCGACCTCGACAACACCATATACCCGCACAATGTCGGCCTATGGCAGGAAATCGATCGTCGCATTCAGTTGTGGGTGAGCAAAACCCTGCGTATTCCGCTGGCCGAGGCCCACGAGGTGCAGCATCGCTACTGGCGGGAATACGGCACCACCATCATGGGCCTCATCGCCGAACACGGCATCGATCCGGCGCCATATCTGCACTATGTGCACGATATCGATCTCACACCTTACCTGCAGCCTGATCCTCAGCTGGCGGCGGTGCTAGCTGCGCTACCGCAGCGTAAAGCCATCTTCACGAATGCCACAACCGAGCATGCCCGCAATGTCCTCGCCCGCCTGGGCGTGCTCGATCAATTCAGCCTGCTCATCGGCCTGGATGAGACCGGCTACATCTCCAAACCACACCCCCTGGCGTACGAACGTTGCCTGACCCTGCTGGATGTGCAGCCCTGGCAATGCCTGTTCGTGGAGGACAGCGCCCGAAACCTGGAACCGGCGCGGGACCTGGGCATGATCACGGCTTTGATCGGCGAGCCGGCAAACGGCGTCGCCGACTTTTATTTGCAGCGAGTGGAAGACGTGGCGCACCTGATCAGGCCAACGTGAGATGCTCAAATTGTCATGTCATCGCCCGACGTGTACAATAAAGCGGTTGTGACCATCCAGGTATCCTCGCCCTGGTTTTCATAAACACAGCGAGCAATGACCGTTTGTAGCCCCGGAAACCAGTAAACCGAAAAACCAGGATGGCGTCGCCCCAGCCGGCCTGGTTAGCTGGTCTACTTGCCTACCGGTTTACCCTGAACCAAACCCCAGAAAATGGATGTAGATATGTAAACCGGGCCGAATCGGATTGGCGCAATTCCTTCTGGATCGTTACCGCAATTTTTCTCATTGATTGGCGCTTACGCAGGTACTCAACAACATCTTATGACTGAAAACATCCTCATCACCGGCGGCGCCGGATTTATCGGCAGC
>JAJRXO010000191.1 GCA_024276255.1 Chloroflexota bacterium
AAGTGGTCATAAGCTGGAATCCTGGGGGGGAGAGCTCTACTTGAGCCCAGAATGAACAAAACTCTGGATAAACTGGCGCTGGAAAATGAGAAAGGCAATGAACAAGGGGGCAATCACAATCAAGGTGGCTGCGGTCAGCAGCGGCCATTGTGCGCCGATCTCGCCCAGTTGAGTGAAACGAACGAGGCCGGCGGTGAGGGGGCGACTTTTATCGCTGTTGGTTACCACCAGCGGCCACAAAAACTCATTCCAGTGCCAACTAACAGACGACAACCCAAAGGCCACCAGTACGGGCAGGGAGGGGGGCAGATAGATGTGCCGCAAAAGTTGCCACCAGGTGGCGCCATCTATCGTGCCGGCATCCACCAGATCGCGCGGGACTCCCAGAAAAGCCTGTCGCACCAGAAATGTGCCAAAGGCCGAACCAAAGTAGGGGATGGCGATGGCCAGCCGGGTATCGAAAAGGCCGAGTTGACGAATAGTGGAGAAATTGGGGGCCAGCAGGGCGGTGGTTGGGATCATTAATTGTAACAAAATGAAGAATAAGAGCAACTTTTTGCCTATGAACTGATAATGGGCAAACGCAAATCCGGCCAGGGTAACGGTAATGAGCTGAACCCCGAGGATGAGCGAGACGATGATGATGGTGTTGACGTAGTAGAGATCAAAGGGGGCCAGGGAAAGAGCGCGGGTATAGCTGGCCAGGGTGACGGTACTGCCAAACCAGATATCGCCGCGGCCCAGGGGCTCCGAATCAGGACGCGTGGAGGCGATAATGGCCCAGATCAGCGGCACGGCCCACGAGAAGGCTAGAAAAGCGGTGAAGAGGAGCGACAGAAGCCGTTGCAAACGCGGCCAGGTTCCGCGAGGGGTCATGGCGTCAGGCATAACTTTCCTCCTTGCGCTCCGAAAGCAGGAAGTTGGAGACGGTGAAGATGAGAAGGAAACCGATCAAGATCATGGTAATGGCGGCGGATTGGCCGATATCCTGATTCTCGAAACGCATCTGCCACAGATAGTAGAGGAGTACGGTGCTGGCCCGGCTGGGACCGCCGCTGGTTAGCACAAAAATGTGATCGACCATTTGAAAGGCGCCGATAAAGGCGATGGTTGAAACAAAAAGGGTCGTGCGACGCAACAATGGAAAGGTAATCCGCCACAGCATCTGCCAGCCAGAGGCCCCGTCCAACACCGCGGCCTCGTATACATCGGTGGGCAGATTCTGCAAACCGGCCAGATAAAAGATCATGTAATACCCGGAGTTTTTCCAGATGGTCACGATCATAATGGCAATCAGGGCCAGATGCGGATTGCCGGCCCAGTTCTGTGGTCCCCGGTAGCCCAGCAGGCGCAAAGCCTGATTCCACAGCCCGTAATCCGGCGTGAAGAAAAACATCCAGATGGTGGCGGCGCTGACCATGGGCAAAATGGTGGGTTGAAAGAATGCCAGCCGGGCGAAGCCGATGCCCTTGATACGACGATTCACCAATAAAGCGAAAAGAAACCCCAGGACAATGCTGATGGGAGCGGTAATAAGCACATAAAGCAGGGTGTTTTTAATCACCAGCAAAAAACGATCGTCAGTGAAAAGCTGGCTATAATTCCCAAGACCGATAAAGGTGGGCTCGCGAAACTTGGCGATGTTCATGCGCTGGCGAAAGAAACTCTGGTAGAAGGCCAGAAGCGTGGGCCAGGCAGTAAACATGAGCACAAAAATGCCTGTGGGCAGGATGAGCAGGTAGGGTAGGATCGGGTTGCGGCGTATCTGTGCAACCAAGTCGTTACCAATGCGCATGTTTGTCCTCAAAAAGAGGACGGCCATGGGGAGCCCATGGCCGTCGGGCAGGAAGGAGTTGTTTATTTAAATGGAGCCAGGGCCTCATCGGCAGCCTTCTGGGCGGCTGCCATGGCCTCTGCCGGAGACATCTCGCCGTTATACGCTTTCTGCAGATAATCGTGGAAGATATTGCGTACTTCGCCAAGATTCTGCACCGAGAGCTCCTTGCCTGCATATTGCAAGGCGTCACGCGTGGCAGCAGCCTGCGGCGTCTTGGCGATGTAGTCTTTCATGGCTGCCGTGTCGTAGGCGCTCTGGCGGCTGGCGATGTAGCCAGTGTTGATGCTGAAGTCAGCTGCGTTTTCAGGCCGCGTAACGAATTCGATGAACTTCCAGGCTGCGTCCTGCTGTTCTTTGGGCACATCCTTGAACATATACAGATTACCGCCACCGGGAACCGTGGCATAGGTGCCTTTTTGCTTGCCGGGCACGGGCATCACGCCCAGCTCGAAATCGACCTGTTTCAGCAGGCCGCTGAGGCTACCGGAGGAATGCACGATCATGGCCGTTTGTCCGCTGGCCAGATCGCTGGGCGCCTGTCCCCACACCGCCTGCACGCCTTCGGCCATCGCCTTGTATTTGTGCGATAGATCGATGTAATACTGCACGGCCTCGATCACCTTTGGATGATCGAAAAAGACCTCCGTGTCTGAATCGCCAACGATGTTCTGCCCGGCGCCGATAGCCAGCGGCTGGAAGAGCCAGTAGGGCCAGCCCGAAGGCCACTCAATGCCCCAGCGTGTGACATTGTCGCCATCACGTACCGTAAGGGCCTGCGCTGCATTGGCCAACGCATCCCAGCTGTCAGGCGCATCGAGTCCATTTTCTTTGAAGAGATCGGCATTGTAATACATAACGACAGCGCTTCGCTGGAAGGGAATGCTCCACACCTTGCCATCATAACGGGAGTTTTCCAGGAAGGCCGGATAAAAATCATTGAGATAAGCATCCCCATTATCCATGGCGTCGATGTAATCGTCGAGAGGGATGATGTAGTCGGCGTTGATCAAATCATAGAGATCTGTGCCCAACATCACGGCCAGCGCTGGGGGCTGCCCGCCTCCATCGATAGTGGTCTGCACCGCAGTGCGCACATCACCATAGCCGCCGGAAAACACGGGTTCCACCGTGATGTTGGGGTTTTCCTTCTCGAAAGCAGCGATGTAGCCTTTGAGAATATCGGCGATGGGGGCATCGACGGCCACCGGGTAGAAGACCTGGATCGTGACGGGAGCAGGTGCCGGAGCCTCGGTAGGAGCGGGCGCTTCAGTGGGTGCCGGCGCGGAGGTCGGAGCTTCGGCCGGCGCCTGGGTCGGAGCCGCAGGTGTCGTACACCCGGCCAACACGATCAGTCCCAGTGATAAGATGACAATGACGAACAAGAGCGAGAGATGTTTCATTTTGTCCTCCTGTTGGGCGTGAGTGGGAATAAAAACTGAAATTGGTTAGGCAATGATACATCAAATCGACGCGAAGCTAAAATGACGTCGCCACGAGTCAACCGGCGATGATACACTCTGCGCTGCACCGAAAAAGACCGATAGGATCGCCTTCAAGAATAACCCAGGTTTACTCGCCCGATTACGAATCCGCCCGACAACACAGCTTATTTTCGTCCTTATTGGCGTTCAGCCATTCATGGCGTCTGTTCAGGCATCCGCCGAGGGGGCC
>JAJRXO010000192.1 GCA_024276255.1 Chloroflexota bacterium
GATGCGATATTTGATGTATTGCAGCTCGCGCAGGATCTGGTCCTCTTCGCTTTCCTTGTCGCGGCGCAAGACAGCGGCCACCTTCTCGTATTCTGCCATTTCCTCGCGCAGGGCGGTGATCTTGTCGATCCACTGGTCGTAGACCGAGGCCATACTCAGATAATACAGGGCGTGTCCCAGCGGCACGAGATCGTAGATGTAGTAGTCGTATTCGCCGCCCACGACGATGTCCACCACCTCATCGAAGATGGCGCTTTCTTCCATAGCGGGCTCGGCGGCCGCGGCCTGGATGTAGTTTTCGATCTCTTCCGGGATCTCATCCATGCCATACATGTCGCGGATCTTCTGGCGGATCTCCTCCTGATAGTCGCGGATGCGTTTGTCGGCGTCGATCTCCTGGGCGTACAGGTTGGGCATGATCTCCACCGCACCTTGGCCAAAGATATCGCGCTCGAAGATATCGGAGAGGCTGGCCTGCGGGTCAACGGAGAATACAAGCACCCTATGGCCCTGGCTGGCCAGCCACCAGGCTGTGGCGGCGCTGAATGTGGTTTTCCCCAGGCCACCCTTGCCGCCAAACATGATGTAACGGCGATCGGGGTTATTTTGAAATGTTTCGCGCAGTGACATGCCTTCCTCCTATGCGAGGGCGTCGGTGAGGTCTCTTTCGCGCAACATGCGGCGCTTCCAGGTGCTGATCTGGGGCACTACATAGGGCAACAGGCGCAGGCTGTAGTAGGGGGGCAGAATGGGCACGCCCAGCAGGTCACCCATCGTGATCAGGATGAACAGGTGCTCCATGCTACCGCGTGTCTTCAGCGCGTAGCGGGCCATGTCATGGCCGGCCATGCCATACAGCACGCTCTTCACGGTATCCAGCCAGCGGGCCCTTCGTTTTTGTTCTTCTGTCATGGGAATACTCCGGGAGATGAATGTGAATGGGGAGGGGTGTGAAAGCGTTTGGGTTCAGGTGATCTCCTGATCGCACAGATCGGTGAGATCGCGTTCGCGCAACATGCTCCGCCGCCAGCCGGAGATATTGGGCATGATGTAGGGGAGCAGGCGCAGGGTGTAGTAGGGTGGCAACACGGGCACACCCAGGAGATCGCCAAAGACGACGAGAATGAACAGGTGCTCGAGAGAGGCCCGCTCTTTGTGCAGATCGCGCACCATGTCGTACACCGTGGCCCCATACATGATTTCCCCCAGGCTCTTGAGCACGTTTTTCAGTTTGCGGGAGTCGATGGGCAGTGATGGCAATGGGGTCATGATGCGAGCGCTTGTTTATCAAGCCAGCTTTGCATGGTGCGATGAAGGGTTGCCTCGTCCCAGCCACTGATCTTCTCGCTTTTTTCGAAGATAAAGGTGGGGTAACGCCGTACCCCGTAGCGAATGGCCTTCCACAGGCCCTGCAGCGATCGGGGATCGTAGATGCGAATGAATATGGCGTCGCCATAGCGCAGCGACAGGTGTTCGATAAGTTCCGAGAAGCGTTGAAAATCAGCCAGCCATTCCGGCGGGTATTCGTCCAGGCCGCGCTCGTAGGGCGCCTTGTCCATCTGGGCGCGGGCCATGAGCATCTCGCAGGAAAGACAGATGCCCCATCCTTCGGGCAAGGGCATGATCACCTCGATCTGCACAGGCCTTTGCCGGGATAGCTGTGTTGATACGCGGGACCTGGCTTGCATGGTTCGTTTCTCATGGAGGCCCTGGGGTCAGGCATTGTTTGCCGAGGAGAGATATGAGCGACGGAAGCAACGCCGGGGAGGACCCCTTGTGTTGCAAGGCCGACAAGCGCTTCCGACCGCGGGCGTCGGATGAAGATCAGGTTTGCTGATCTATGGCCGGTTGGAAATGACCCGGCCCCAGGGCAGGGGAGAGAAGATGCGACGTCACGGGGACGCCGCACCGGAGCAGCTGACAGAAACTATGCCTCGACCTTGGCCTCGGCGCCCGTCTGGCGGAACGCCCTCAGGGCATCCCAGCCCAGCATGAGGGCGGCTACAACCAGGTAGATGGCGATGATCCCGGCCAAGACGTTGCCGATCATCTTGTCAACGGGCAGGCCACTCAAGTTGCTGAGCGTCTTGTAGGCCGTCAGCAGCAGGGCCACGATCGTGGTTACGAACATGAAGGCGAAGGGGATCAGGGTCCACATGTACTTCTTGCCGTTGGCCTTCAGCCACAGCGTGACCAGCAGCAGGGCCAGGGAGGCCATGAGCTGATTGGCGCCGCCGAAGAGGATCCAGATGCGGGCCCAGAAGCCGGTCCAGATGAAGAGTGCGGACAGGGCCAGGGCGACCAGGGTGCCAAAGGTGGTGTTCTTGAACAGGGGAATGCTATCGCCCAGGAATTCGGCCGAAGCCACGCGCATGAAGCGCACCACCAGGTACATGATGGTGAGCGCCATCAGCGTGAGGAAGACGGAGCCATAGGGCAGGCCGAAGGAGACGGGGACGCCGATGCGGGCCATCATCTCACTGAGGCCGACCGCGAACACGCCAGCGTTTTTACCCGCTGCCACCAATCCCACATAACCGGCAAAGCCCTTGGTGACGCCAACGCCGACGACGGCGGCCAGCAACGACAGGACAGCCAGGAACATCTCCAGGAACATGGCGCCGCCGCCCACGTAGAGGGCATCGGATTCTTTTTCCAGCTGGCGGGCGGTACCCGAGGAGGATACCAGGCTATGCCAGCCGGAAACCGCGCCGCAGGCGATGGTGACGAAGAGCAGCGGCCACAACGGCCCGATCGCGCCCACCGTCTTGTCGATGCCCGAACAGTCCGTGGCAGCACAGAGATCCCCTGTCCAGTTGGTGAAGGCCGGGAAGTCGGCGGGGAATGCCGGATGCCAGACCAGCAGGCCGATGGTGCCGCCGAGAATGCCCAGGAACACGATCCAGAAGGCGACGTAGTTGATGGGTTGCGCCCACCGCCAGATGGGCAGTACGGCGCCGAAGTAGCAGATGACCAGCACCACCAGGCTCCAGAAGAAGTGGGCCCAGGTGACCGAGCCGAAGACATAGGTGTCGGGGCTGCCGTTGATGGCGCTGAACAGGTTCTGCACGCCTGACAGCGTGCCCAGCCAGATGCCTATAAAGGCCAGGACGACGGTCACCAGGCTGGTAAGGATGATGTCCATCTTCCATCTGTAGGTCATCTGGCCCGCCAACAGGCCGATCAAGATCACCAGCAGCACCCCCAATGGCACAGCGGGATTCGACATCAGGTCGTAGCCCACGATTTTGCCAAAGGCGCCCATGATCAGCAGCAGATAGAAGTAGATAAAGGTGAGCAGGATGGTGCGGGCGCGCGGGGATACGAAACGATAGCTAAGGGCCCCAAACGACTGGCCCTCTTCGCGAACCCCGAGGACGATGCTGGAATAATCCTGCACCCAGCCGATAAAGAAGGTGCCGAAGATGATCCACACCAGGGCCGGCAACCAGCCCCAACGCACGGCGACAATGGGGCCGACAATGGGGCCCAGGGCGGCGATGGACTTGAACTGATAGCCGAAGAGCACGTTGCGATTGGCCGGCGTGAAGTCGACGCCGTCCATGTACATTTTTGCCGGGGTCGCTTTGTTGTCGTCAGGTTGCACAATGTTTTTGTCGATGGAGCGGGCATAGAACCCGTAGCCCACGGCAATACCAATAAAACCAAGAATAAGTGTAATTACAGCGTTCATTTGTGCAGACTCCTCCGAAGTTGTGTCAACTCCAAATGAATGAGGGGGGCTTCACTAGTCTGACGAAACCCATAAAGAGATGAAACATAATACATGTGCACTGTGGGGAGTCTCTGCAAAGTTGGCGTCATTGCCCACTTGGAGAAAAATTTATTGAATTGTCGCTCGATCATCACCTCCTTTGACGTGTGTGCTCATCCGGGTTGACAGGGGCGCCGGGAACGGTATACTATCCGGGTATCTTACTTACTGATCAGGTGTTGAATGCGTCTACCTCTCCTGCTTTTGTCTCTGGGATTTACCTATGTCGTTCTTTTCGGCGGCCTGTCGTTGATGAGGCGGGAAGGGCTCTCCTTGCGCTTCGCCCTGGAAGCGGTGGGGTTGACGGTGATTGCCGCTGTACTCAGTACGCTGGAGATCTATGCGATCAATCCGGTGGCATTCATCGTCGTTCTCTATCTGATTACGATGCGGGTGCGTCTGCTCTCCGATATCGGCACATTTTTTGCCCGCAGGGGCAGCTTCGAGTTCGCCGATCGGCTGTACAATCTGGCTCTGCGTTTATGGCCCGATCCAGCGGGCAGACTGATCGTCAAGATCAATCAGGCAACATCGTTGCTGCAACGAAAGCAACTGGATCAGGCGATCCAGCTTCTCAAAGAGGTGTTGGCCGGAGCTGAGCAGGGCTATCTCGGCATTAAATATGAGTCGGCAGCGTATTATAATCTGGCGGTGGCTTACCAGCGGAAGGGGGACGAGGCGCAGGCTGTCAAAGCATTCAATGCGGTGTTGGATACATGGCCCACTTCGATTTATGCGCGCCACGCCCGCCAGGCATTGGAGCGCAGACGGAAAAAGGGTGCTACGGAGGTAAAAGCTTGATTGATCAAACAAAAAACGCCGTTGAGCAATTAGCGCTCAATGGCGTTTGGGGTATAAGGTAGCACTGCGAAAGAGCACAAGAGAGCGCTAAATCGCAGACAGGCATGAGTTGGGGTACAGAAAATGACGTGCTTCATCGGCTCCGATGGACTGGATGCACTCTACAATGGAATCAGTATAACACATTTGGCTCACAATGTCATCTTTTGCCGCTTACGTATTATAAACAAAACGTAAAAACACCGATAAAAGTGGGGGATGAATAGTATTCAGTCAAGACTACTTTGGAGGAAAATGACCGCGGCCCGTCCGAACAGCCGACTGGAAGTCGGGCTCTTTAGGCCTACGGCCAGAGGACGACCTGCGTCGTCCTTTCGCCAGTCCACGATGGTCGGCGCAGGCCGACCTCTGGCGCAAAGCGCCTATAGAGCCTGAGTTCACTCAGCTAGGCTCTAAACAACGACACCATCGCTATGGGTGAAAGGCCGTATTGCTCAGCAGTGTAAGTCACGGCCACGAGGCGTTTTTTTATCAATCAACGATTGACTGAGTAATGGTCCCAACCGTTACCTGTGCTCAGGATGCCTGTTGCATCGCCGCGAGCCGTCGGTGCCGTCCCGGAGCCACAAGTTTCCGGTACAGGAGGATGGCGGCAAAGCCCAGCCACAGCAAACTGTAGAGATGAGTCCAGGTGAACGGCCCCACCAGATGCGGCATATCAGCGCGCCAGAATTCGAAAACACTCCGCTGGACGGCGTAGAGAATCAGGTAGAGCAAAAAGAGAAAGCCCGGGAAAGGCCAGCCACGGGGTTTGTGCAGCCGTCGCCGGGTGTAACGCTCATAGCCCAGGAGGATCAGGGCGATGAGTATGTTCATGATCATGCTGGTGATGCGGGTGGGGTAGCGACTGAGCCACACGCCGTTGATGTCGGGCAGCACCATACCGGGCCAGGCATCGGTCGGCTTGCCATAGCAGCAACCCGATGCCAGACAACCCACCCGGATGATGGCCAGCATGATCGGCAACATGGGAGCGAAGCTATCAAAGCTGGGGCCGATGGCCAGGTTTTCGCTGCGGTTATAAAGGTACCCGGCGATGCTGCCGCCGCTGACAACGCCCATCCAGTGGCGGCCTTCCCACCATGAAAGCGGCGGCGCCGGGCGTCCCAGAACGCGATCTATGAGATGGGGCAGATTCGCCGCCAGCCAGGCCCCCAGCAGGGCGCCCATCACCACCCACATAAAGCCGAAAACCAGGCGTCGTCTTTGTAATTTCACGGGCACCAGATATTGTCGACGGCTGATGCCCACGAAGAGCACTACAATGGCCAGGAATTCGGCCACGCTATAGGTGGGTATCTGAAAGGAGGCGATTTCAATGATGGGATACATGGTTTTTCCAGCTCAACCGATTCAGGCGTGGAGCACGACAGGAAGATAAAGCGGTACCGCCTGCGGCCTGGGTGTGGGTGTGGCAGTGGGCGGGATTATGGGGGTTGGTGTGGCGGTGGGCGGAACTGTTGGGGTGGCAGTTGGCGCCGGCGGCGGTGGCGTGAGCCAGCCACCGATCCACAGGGCATCGCTGGTGTGTGCCGTCAGCGTGGGCGATTGCACCGTACTGGCGTCAATCATCAGGGTCTCCATTCCTGCCGCATCCGCCGGCACGTCGAGCACGGCGGTAAACCACAGATCTCCACCCGCCGATACCGTGACCGGACCGTTGATGGGTTGTGTGAGATCGGGCTGCATGAGATCGGTCAGCTTATACAGGCCCCAGGGCAGATGCATCTCCGATGTGAGGGCGAAGTCAACTGTAAGATCGGTGTCTCCCTGGTTTTGCAAAAAGTGGTAGTAACTGACCTGCTCTCCGGCCGTGGCCTGGCCCATGTGACTTTCCAGCAGAAGCAGGACCGGGTGTGTCTGATCGTTCAGTTGCTGGGAGATAGGTCCCATGCATGTGATCCCTTCACCCTGATACGCAGGTTGAATCGCCTTGCTCCCGCCGCGCAATGAACTGGCGGGGAAAAACGGTGGTGCAACATTGCCTTCGTAGCAGAAATAATGCACTATTTCGCATTCCAGGCAGGATTCAGGATCTCCGCCGAAATCGAGTTGATATGAGAATTGCCCGCCCCATTCATCCGCGGCAAGCCCCTGCGGGCACGAAGTTGTGGGAGCTGCGACCTGTAGCGCCAGCCATTGGGTGCCGGGGGGCGTGGGCAACATGTTTTCCAGAAAGTCGAAGTACCCTATGGCATATGTCAGCGGTGCCTCGAAGAAGTTTCCTGCGCCATAGCCATTTAGCCTGAACATGGGAAGACGATCGCCGTAAAAGACCACCGGCAGCAGAGTGGAGCTATTGGTCGGCGCCGGATTTGGCAGCGGATAGTTCAACGCCAGAAAAACGCTATCCTGTTGCACGAAATCAGCCCAGGTCTGGCAGCGTTCAGTAGTCAACGTCTGATCAGGGGGTCCATCAAGATACAGATCAATGTTCCAGACACGGTAGTTTTGCGCCGGCTTCTGCGCGCTCGACGATGCACCTGGCCTCGATAGCGCTTTATCATGAGTTGCGGCAACCTGGCTATCTGTCTGGCTGGTGGTCACCACCAGGGGCATAATGGCATAGCTCGTCCATACCTCCGATTGGTCGTTTTGCATTGCCAACAGATCAGCCGTCACCCATTGGGAACGCCCTGGGGGGATGCGCGGGCTGCGATATGTCACCTGGATCGTGGTACCCACGGGGATGTTTTGCCAGATGTAAGGCGGGCCGGTCGTGGGATTGACAGGCGGATACTGGGGATCGAACTGGATTTCTTCCGTACCGGAGGGGGGATACCACTTGAGATTCACCGTTTGCGTGGTGACGGAGGTTGCCGTCAAATGGGTGGTCGCACCTTGCCCGATCTTCTTGCTGGACAGAGTGCGATTGACCGATTGACCCGGATTGGTGGTGTTGGTAGTCCCATCGATCTGTGCGTAGGAATCTGGTGAAGACAGGATATCCTCCGAATCGGTCAGGGCTGAAAACCCGTCACAGCCCAGGGAGAAGAACTCGGCTGCCAGCAGTAATACGAAGAAGATCGCTGCTATCCATTCAGAGCGCGTCCAGTGTTGCCAGAACGGCCTGATTCGATGCTTCCGTGGATCTGAGACGGTCATTGTCCTCCTCCAAAAGTATTTTCTCAACGAGAATAGCAGATGTGCCCATCGGGCCGGTCATGATATCGTGTCGGGCCGGTTATGATGTCAGACTCTCACGAACAATACCCGATACCACATTATAATGAGAATTATCTCGAGCGTCAAACGCCTTTTTGGAGGTGAGAATGTATCAGTTGAGTCGGCGCTTGCTGCTGGTCGCCGGATTACGAATCCAGCTCAGAGCAAACCGCTCCCAGGGTGGATTCGTAATCTGCCCGGAAACGCCACCTTATGAAAGCAGCGCTACCGACTAATCTGGCACGCTTTCGGGAGCGATTTGCCTCTTGACAAATTCCCCATTCTTGCTATACTAAAAGCATCAGAGGCCGGGAGTTGCCGCTCCTTGACCGGTGCCGTCCACGCCGGGGCAACTCTGCTCGCGACGGGTTCTGATCGCTGTTTTCGTCTGACCGTGAAGGAGGCAGAGAGCGTGGAGGAAGCGCATGAGGGGCAATACCCGGGGATTTATACGAAGACGGTCGCCATCGGGAACGCCACACCGTACGCCACGGCCAGTTACAGCTACAATGTGCGGGATCAGTTGACGGATGTGTATGGGCCGGACGAGAATGGGGACCCTACCGTGCACACCAGCATCGTCTATGATCTGGCCGGCCGCAAGACGAGCATGAGCGATCCGGATATGGGGACGTGGCAATATCGTTATGATGCGGCCGGGAACCTGATCAAGCAGCGGGACGCTCGCAAGCGGGCCATCTGCTTCTATTATGATGCGTTGAGTCGATTGGTGGGTAAGACCTACCACACGGCCAGCGATCTAGACGATCTCACTTGCAGCGGTAACTATACGGTCAGCTACAGCTACGACAGCACGGCCAACGGCAACAACGGCGTGGGCCGGCGCACGGGCATGAGTGATGGCTCGGGCTCGACGGCGTGGGTGTATGACGTCCGCGGGCGGGTGACCAGGGAAACCAAGACCATCAACGATGCTTCAGGAGATTTCATCACGCGGTGGACTTATGACGCCATGGACCGGGTTCGGAGCATCACGTATCCTGACAATGAGGTGGTGCATGTCACCTACACGGCTCAGGGTTTGCCCGATACGTTAATTGGGAATCACACCTATGTGGCCAACACCGTGTATGACGAAGCCGGCCGCGTGGATAGCCGTGATCTGGGTCAGGGAAGCATAGACTTTACCTATTACGCCTGGGACCAAACCGGGCCATGGGGGCCAGACCCCAGCAAATCCACCAAGGGCGGGGCCCTGGCACGGATGTTGGTGACGCTGGGGAGTTCGGAGTTGCTGGACCTGAACTATTTCTATGACCGTATGGGCAACATCGAACATATCAACGATTGGCGACCCGGCCTGTGGGAGAACCATGACTTCACCTACGATGCGTTGGATCGGATGCTGACGGCCAGCGCCAATAGCAATGTGTACAGCGCGTATAGCGACTCCTACGCGTATCATTCCAACAGCAACATCCAGAGCAAGAACGGCCAAATCTATGGCTATGACGCGAATCATCCCCATGCGGTGAGTTCGGCCCCGGCCGGGAGCTATGGCTACGACGCCAACGGCAACATGACCTCCCGAACCCTAGGCGGGACGACCTACACTCTGGCCTATGATGCCGAGAACCGACTGATGAGCGTATCGGGCGGCGGAACGAGCGCCAGCTTTGTGTACGATGGCGATGGCAATCGGGTGAAGGCGACCGTGGATGGGGTGATCACGTATTATGTGGACCGGCTCTACGAAGAGGAGGCCGGAGGAGGCTACACCAAGTACTACTTTGCGGGCGGCGATCTGGTAGCTTTCGAACGCTCCTCTGGCTATGGCCAGGATTATGGCCGGCGCTATGTGTTTCGGGATCACCTGGGCGGTACGGCGGTGATCATCAACGGCGGCGGGGCCAAGCTATGGGAAGACCGCTACAAGGCGTTTGGCGATGTGTATTACACGTATCGCAAGGATCAGGGCGGGAGACTGTATCAATTTAGTCGGTGGCACTGCCCCCCTCTGGCTCCCCCCGACGCTTCGCTTTCGGGGGGAGTAATAGCATCGCTGCCGATGGTCGGCCGGCAGCGCCGACTAAACTGATACAGTGTCTCAGGGCGGTCGCCTCATTGACTTGCAGACGAGTTATCGCTATACTGGACAACGCTTCGATGCGGGCGTGGGCGCGAGTGCGCAGAACGGCCTGGATCGAGGCTTGTACTTTTACAACGCCCGCTACTACGACCCCACCCTCGGGCGCTTCATCCAGCCCGACACCATCGTCCCCAACCCCGGCGACCCGCAGAGCCTGAACCGGTATGCGTATACGCTGAACAATCCGGTGCGGTATGTGGACCCGAGCGGGCATGCCCCCCAATATCCTGGCGATCCAGATCCTAACAACACACCTTGTTCGACCGATTGGTGTTGGCAGAACCGCTGGTATATGGCTCATGGCTATGAATGGGACGGTTCTGGATGGACGAAGCTGGTCGATCCCGTCTTTTATGACCAGCAAATTCTTATTGAAATGGCCAGTGAAGCTGGAATTGCATTTGTTGGCCGGTGGACATTTGATAGAGGGATGAAGGCAGTGGGCACGGGCATTGCGCTTTTTGGTCGTAAATTACAGGGAGGATTGGCCCAATTGAAATCACTGCTTGGAGGTTGGGCAGCAATAATCCATGGCTCTTGTTTTGGCGCTCCATGTGCGCTTCTTCCAGGGACACACACTGTACGCTTACCAAATTCATTGCTGAAAGGTCCTTCTGAGTGGATAGCACAAACGACCGTGCATGAACTAGCTCATATCATCGATTGGCATAGTCGCATTGAAATGGGCAGATCCCAATTAGGCATTGCTGGACAATTCGGTTATGTTGATGTCCCAGAATATGGAACGTTTTCGGCTGCCTGGCACGGCGCGCCTTTGACCGGATATGCTGCTGGGGATGAATGGCGACCTTATCCTCGCCGATGGGAGCGTTGGACTGAGGCGGTAACGGTTTGGGTATTTGGGAGCAAAACATGGGGATTGAGACCGGGAGTGTCAGATATGGCTGTGCAAATGAACAGAATTGGCGCATTACTGAATGGGTGGTATTGATTATGTGGAAACGTCTTATCGCGTTGTTTATCCTGGCGCTCTCTCTTAACTCATGTTTGCGTCCAGAATCAAAACTAGCAC